>JAZNFU010000030.1:0-2038 GCA_045576135.1 Eubacteriales bacterium | reverse complement strand
CCGTACGGACGCCAAAGGGTTTATACTCGGAGGCTTCGTTAAGGTGAACGGACGAACCGTAGCCAAGCCGTCGTTCGACATTTCGGGTGACGAGGAGATATCGGTGGATAAAAGCTCGAAAAAGTACGTCAGTCGCGGCGGACTTAAGCTTGAGGGGGCTATCGATGCCTTCAAGATAGACGCGTCCGGAAGGCTCGCTATCGATATCGGCTCATCAAGCGGCGGTTTTACCGACTGTCTTTTAAAGCACGGTGCCGCTCACGTTATAGCCGTCGATTCCGGCTCGGACCAGCTCGTTCCGTCGCTTCGCGCCGACCCGCGCGTGACGGTTATGGAGGGGTACAACGCAAGATATATGAAGCCCTCGGATTTTGAGTACGAGCCGACTCTTGCGGTTATGGACGTTTCCTTTATATCGGCAACCTTTATTTTTTCCGCGCTTCACGGCGTGCTTTCGGATGGGGGCGATTTCGTATGCCTTATCAAGCCGCAGTTTGAGGTTGGCAGAGAGCATATAGGTAAGGGCGGTATTGTGAAAAGCGAGGCGGCAAGGCTCGCCGCCGTTAAAAAGGTAATAGACTGCGCCAAAAAGTGCGGATTTGAGTATGCGGCACACACCGCGTCGTCTATTGCGGGCGGTGACGGAAATATCGAATACGTGGCACACTTTGTAAACAGGAAGTGAATTTATGAGAAATATTGCGGTACTGCCGAATCCGAATAAGGATTTGGGACTTGAGCTTACGAAAAAGCTCGTGAAAAAGCTTAATCGGCTTGGCTTTACTACTTATGCGGACAAAAAATTCGGCATCGAAGGCTCCGTCGGCTACGACGAGTTTCCCGATGGCGCCGAGCTTGTCGTGGTCGTTGGCGGTGACGGCTCGGTTATCGACGCCTCTCGGTATGCGATAGAGAGCGGTATACCAATCATAGGAGTCAATCTCGGCAAGGTCGGATATCTGACGGAGGTTGACCCGGACAACATAGACGTTTTTGAGAAGCTTTTGTCTTCTGAATACGAGATAGAGGATAAAATGCTTCTATCGGTCGAGCTCGGCGCGGGCAACGATACCGTGCGCTGCGAAAGGCTTGCCGTTAACGACGTGGTTATCGCGCACAACAACTTTTTCGGTATATGCGAATTTTTGCTCGAAAATAAAAATAAGGACGGTGTAAGATATCGTGCCGACGGCGTGGTCGTATCTACTCCTGAGGGCTCGACGGCGTATTCGCTTTCAGCGGGAGGCCCGGTCGTGTCGCACGACGTTGACGCTCTCGTCGTAACGCCGGTATGTCCGCATTCGTTCTTTAACCGTTCGATAGTGTTTAACTCGGACGAGTGTATCACGATAACGAATATGGGTGAGGATGATTTGAATATCTGCACGGACGGACGGCTGTTCAAAAATCTCGGAAAATTTGAAAGCTGTCGTGTTTTTGCCTCGGATAAGAAAATGAAAATGCTTACCTTTACGAAAAACAATATGTTTTCAACCTTGTTTAAAAAGATGCGTATTTTGGAGGACGTAAAATGAAAGCCCAAAGACAGAGAAAAATTCTTGAGATAATAGACAAATACGATATAGACACCCAAGAGGCTCTTATAGAAAAGCTTGCCGACGAGGGCTTTAACGTAACGCAGACGACAGCCTCTCGCGACATTCGAGAGCTTAAGCTTGTAAAGGGCACTACGGGAAAAGGAACTTATAAATATATATCCCCCAACACAACGAGGCCGGAGGGAAGCGTGCCGGTGCTTAAATCCGCCATCAACGACTCGGTAGTGAAAATAGAGGCGGCGCAAAACATAGTCGTCGTAAAAACGCTCGCGGGAATCGCAAATGCAGTTGCCGTGGGTGTAGATTCGCTCGGCGTTGTGGGGCTCGTCGGCTCTGTTGCGGGCGACGATACCATACTTCTCGTTATGAGAGATAATCAGGCGGCGGAGGAAGCCGTTATATCCTTGAAAGAGGTTTTTGGAGCATAAATTTTTCGGAGGAATAGAATGTTACTGTCACTTCACATAGAAAACGTAGCG
>JAZNFU010000029.1:0-11295 GCA_045576135.1 Eubacteriales bacterium | reverse complement strand
TGAGGGGTATCGCCGCAATTCAGATGAAGAAAAAATCGGCATTACAGATTTTTCTTTCCCTCTGACTGTCGGCGACAAGGTTAAATGTATGGTTGAAGACGAAAACCACGTTGCGGATATTTTAGAGTATACCGTGCACGGACTTGCTGTATTTAACGGAAAGAAATACGTTATAACCAAAGACGGACAGCTCAACGAGATAGGAACGGCGGATTGCATCCTGCCGTGCGGGAGGTAAATATGGCGACTGTTGAGAAAGTCCGTTCCGAGCTTCGACAGCTGCGCAAGCTTTCCCACGCAATAGATTCGGGCGAGAGGGCGAACAACCGTCTTGAACGATACATAAAGTTGATAGTTGAGAGGGAGGGCGAAAGCGTACGTGTTATGGAACTGCGTGAACGCTTATACGTTCAGAAGTATAATACAGAGTGCTTTACAAACAAAGCGGCAGAGCTTTTCTCAAAATATTCCAAAGCCATATCCGAGCTTAAGGACCTTACCGAGCGTACAATAGCCAACGAGGCATTTCTAAACGGACGGAATTACAAGAACATAGCTCACAGCGTTTTTATGAGCGAGGCGGGAGTTAAAAAGCGGGTACAGCGCATATACGAAAAAATAGCAAATAGCATAGAATGAGCATAACGGCAGACGTGATTTTAGGTTACGTTTGCCGTTTTTTTGAAAAGTGTATACCAAAGTATACTTTTTTTTGGGGGGGAAACGAAAAGTGTATACCGCGGTATACTTTTTTTTGAGTAGAATAGTAGTTAACAAAGTGACGAGGTGGTGACGAAATTGGCACGTGGAAGCAAGATAAACGACGAGGTAAAGGAGAGGGCATTTGCACTCTTGGCAGTTAATAACAATGTGCAATCTGTCGCTGATGAGCTTGGAATACCACGTACAACAGTAAATACTTGGAAGAAAAAGTGGGAAAGTGAGCAGAATATCCCTTTGTCAGATGAAAATCACACAACGGACGCAACTGCGGATGCGCCTGCAGATAAAGCACCTGCAAATCCAAACCTCGTCGAACTTCGTCAGCGTAAAAAAGAGGAATTCGTTGACAAGGCGTGGGGAATGCTTGAACGTACGCAAAGACTGCTTGAAAGACGAATAAAACGTGCCGAAGCACACGAGAGGGATATTGACAAGCTTGTTGACGAGGTAAAAAAGCTCCCGGGACTAAATCAGACCGAGCGCAATGCACTTTTTTCCAAGCTTTCCGAAATCAAGCTTGAAAGTGCGAAATCTCTCGCTGTTCTTCTCGGTACGCTCTACGACAAGCAAGCTCTTGCCGCCAAAGAGCCCACTATGAATATTGGTGGCGGTGTAACACACCGTTGGGAAGAATTATGACGATATCAGATATAGTCGCCAAGCGTAAAGCTCGGTGGGAAGAACGTCACGACCTCGAATACGACAAGCAGATAGTAGCAACTGCCGTACAGCTGATAAAAAACAGCAGTGAGCTGCGAGCCGAAATACAGGATAAGCCGTATAAGCTTATCGAATGCGTATTTTACGTTGTAAACAAGGAAAAAGAGACTGTACCGTTCTTTCTTAACGAGGTGCAGCAGGATTTTATAAGAAAATTTGAGGAATACGGAACTGACAAGCCTTTTCTGATACTCAAAGGCCGACAGCAAGGTTTTACCACGCTTATTACGGCAATGCAGCTGTCGTTTGCGATTATACGAAAAAACTTTTCGGGATTTACGATAGCCGACTGCTCGCAAAACACGCTTTCGATATTCAACGATAAAGCAAGAACGGTATATAACCGCTTGCCCGAGTTTTTTAAACCGAGCGAAAAATTCAACTCAAGAAACGAGCTGTTTTTTGATAAATTAAATTCATCTTGGCGTATTTCAACGGCGACAGAAGACGTTGGCCGTTCTATGACACTGAATTTCGTGCATTTTTCGGAAGCGGCTTTTTATAAATGCTCACTCGCAAAGCTTCAGGCGGGTATAGGACCGGCTATTGTAGCGGGAGCTGTTCAGATATACGAAACAACAGCTTGCGGTTTTAACGAAATAAAGGACCTTTGGGATAACGGAAGCTGTCACAATCTTTTCTATGAGTGGTGGCGCTCATCAGAGTACCGCAGCACCGAGTATTCTTATCTTGAAACGACTGACGCTTGGCTTATAGAGCGCTGTAAGCTTCTTCGTGAGCTTGGATGCGACAAGGAACAGATAACTTGGTACTGCAAAAAATATTCCGGTTACCTTGATAAAAGACTCATCAGACAGGAATATCCGTGTACGGCAGAGGAAGCTTTCCTTGTATCCGGATACAGTATGTTTGACCTTGAGGCGATAACAAATCAGCTTGCAAGGCTTAAGGACTTGCCGCCTGCACGTATAGGCTATTTCGAATATGACAGAAACGTAGAAGTAGTCAAAGGCGCTGACGGTGAGATAGAAGAAATATCGCAAAAGCTTGAGAACATTCGGTGGCGTGACGACCCGGCAGGATACATAACGCTCCACGATGAGCCGGAGGTTAAGCGCTCATCTCTTGGCGATATAATCGGTCTTGCACCGTATGCTCTCGGCGGAGATACAGCGGGTGACGGCGAGGACTATTTCACGGCAAAGGTTATACACAATATGACCGGCAAAACCGTTGCTACGCTTCGCAAACAGCGTATAGACGAGGATATTTATGCAGAACAGCTGTATTGCCTTGGCATGCACTACAATAAGGCGCTCATCGGTGTTGAAATCAATTATTCAAGACTGCCAACGAAAATACTCTCGGAAAAATACAGTTATCCTAACCTCTATATGCGTGAGAAGCTTGACGGCATATCAAACAAGGTTGAGATGTCTTACGGCTTTGAAACCACATCGAAAACAAAGCCTATCATAATCAATAATCTTGTCGCTGTAATGCGTGACAATCCTACGCTCGAGGTAGACCGTGAAACACTCAAGGAAATGAGCGTTTTCGTCAAGACTACTCACGGCGGTGAGGCCATGGACGGTTTCCATGACGATTTGGTTATGGCTCTTGCAATAGCTCATCACGTAGGTAAGCAACAAGATACGGATTGGCTCCCAGTTGAAGCCGAGGAAAACAACTTTTTCACAGAGAATTTCAGACAAGAAACGCCCGATGACGATGATAACTTTATGTCTTGGGATGATTTATAAAGGAGTATGATATGTTTTTTAAGAAGCTTAGAGAAGAAATTAAAGCTGCTCGGCAAGAGCTTGCGGAAATAAAAGCAGAGCTTTTGAAAATCAGAACGGATGCAAGCGGAGCGCGTAGGGCAGCGGAATGCGCGGATAAGAGCTTATCGGCACTTTCACTTTCGCATGCAAATGCATTCTATAACGTAGAAACAGCCGTAAAGGCGGTCGGAGCGTCCGTAAAAGAGCTTACTGCTATTTCCGAGGAAGAAAAAGAAAAAGCCGTAACGTCCGACCAGATTATAGACGAATGGCAAAACGGAGGAAAGCGTGATGAATGATACTCCCGCAAGGCTTTGGAAATTCTATGAAAACGGACTTTCGTATCAGAACAGCATAGGTCTTACAAAAAAGATACCCGAGTTCGTTAAGTTTTGGGAGGGTAAGCAATGGGCGGCGCCCACCGAAAACACGAAAACGTTGCCACGTCCTGTCGTTAACATTATCAAAATGATATGCCGAAGCAAAAAGGCGGCAATTCTTTCAAATAACGTACGCCTTGTCTTTGAAAGCGACTCTGACGCAAATATGGACAGGCTCAACCGTTTTGCAGACTACATATGCAAGGAAATCGGGCAGAAGAAGCTCGATAAAAAAGCGGTTGACGACGGAGTAAAAAAAGGACCGTATTTCTATCACTACTATTGGGATGCCGAAGCTCGTGGCAAGGACGGAATTACGAGCGGCGGTGTTCGGTGCGAAATTATAGACGCTCTTTCTATTTTCTTTGCGAATCCTAACGAATGTGACGAGCAAAAGCAGAAATGGATACTTATTGCCTCACGTGAGGACGTGTCGAGCGTCAGAGCTAAATGTGACGAGGACGAGGATCCCGAAGCAATAAAGGCAGACGAAGATAAGGACAATCCGTACGGCACGGTAGAGCAGGACGGCGAGGAACTTTGTACCGTGCTTACCCGATATTTCCGCAAGGACGGTGAGGTTTACTTTGAAAGAGCGACAAGAAGCGCTGTTGTTAATAAGCCTAAGCCTATAGCGCCCGATATAAAGGCGGCAAGAATGGCGCTCGGCTATGATGAGGAAGACGAGCCTAACGACAATTCGCCCGACGTAAAGAACAAAAGCAAGCTGAACGTAGCAAAAGCACCTCTTTATCCCATAGTTGCTGGTGTTTACGAAATCAGAGAAAAATGCATTTACGGAATAGGCGAAATAGAGGGCCTTATACCGAATCAGAAAGCTATCAATTTCAATCTCGCTATGCTTCTTCTCAACGCTCAAGAAAATGCGTGGGGAAAGTATATAGTTCATCCGGGGGCGCTCAGAGGGCAGTCCATAACCAACAAGCCGGGACAGGTCATAACCGATTACACCAAGACTATGAGCGGTGTTCGCAAAATGACAGAGCAAACGATGCAGAAGCTTCCGCTTGAGCTTGTCAGTCAGCTGTTACAGATGACACGTACGGTCACGGGCGCTACCGAGGTTATGTCGGGTGAAATAATCGGCTCAAATATGTCCGGCTCTGCAATAGCACAGTTACAGTCGCAGGCAGAAACGCCGATAAGCGAGCTTCGTGAGAATTTCCACGAGGCAAAGCGCAAGCAAGGCTTAGTGCTCGCACAGTTCTTTAAGCTCTTTTACAGCAGCAAGAAATTTTCGTATAAAGAAAAGCTTCCTGCATTTGATGAGGGCGGAGCGCCGAAGCTTGACGAGAACGGAGCACCGATTTTAGAGGAGCGTACGCTTTACGACGAGTTCAAAGGCTCGGATTACGCATCGGCTGACCTTGACGTAATCGTAGAAACTACCACAGGAACGAAATCCTCGGCAGCGGGGGATATAAATATACTCGATATGCTTCTTTCCCGTGGACTTATATCGCTTAAAACCTACCTTTCTGCATATCCCGAGGACGCTATATCAAACAAGAGTAAAATTCTTGAGGGGATACAAGAAGACGAGCGAAACGGTGCCGAAGCTCGCAAAGCAGAGGTTGAACAGTACCGAATGCAGATGGAGCAGTTCGAAGCTCATTTAAAACAGGCGACCGAGCTTATTATAAAGCAAAAGGACACCGTAGATAAAGCGGTAGGGCTTATTCAGGAAAACTCAAGGTTAAAGATGCTTCTTATAAATCTTGAAGCCGAGGGGCGCGAGAAAATCAATCAGGCTAACGCTGAAATCGAAAAGGGCAATGCTCGTATACGCGAGGTTGAGGGTGACGCCAAAGCTTTTGCCGAGCATATCGTCAGCGGCGCGGGAATGCCGCAAAACAAAAGTTCAATAATCCCATAAGGGTGAGATATAAATACGCAGGTAAAGCGAAAAAATCCAAGGAGAGCTATTATGCTTGATAATGAAATCACAACCGGGCAAACAAGCGAGGTTGATGTAGCTTCGCAGACTGCCGAAAACCCGGATAGCAGTCAAAAAACGGCAGAGGTCAACGATGCTGCTTTCGAATCCGCAGAAACGAAGACGGAAGCTTCCAACGACGTCGATGCGGAAAAAAGCGAAATAACAGAAGAAAAATCGAAGCAGACAAAACAGAACAATGCCGAAAATGCACGTAGACGGCGTGAAGCGGAGCGACAGCGTGAGCTGACCGCTATGCGAAACAAAACGATTCTCGACGTTCTTGGCGGGATAAATCCTTTCACTAAAGAAGAAATGAAAGACGATGCCGACGTCGAGGAATATCTTGAAATGAAAGATATGCAGAGTAAAGGTATGGACCCTGTATCTGATTATTCAAGATATAAAAAGCAGAAGGAAAGGGAACGGCAGCAAGCCGCCGATGAGGAGCGTCAGCAAAAAGAGTGGTACGCTCAAGACGCGGCAGATTTTGCTAAAAAATATCCCGATGTAAAGCTTGATGATATCGTAAAGAGCGAATCGTTCCAAAGCTTTGCGGCCGGCAAGGTCGGTAAGGTTCCTATTTCCGAGATTTACGGAGAATTTCTCCGTACAAAAGAGGTATTCATAGAGGAATACAAAAATCAGACCGCGCAAGAGTATGCTAAAAAACAAGCTTCTCCCGGCGCTCTTGGCGGTGGTACGGCGACAGAAAAGAGCTTCTTCACCAAAGAAGAAGTGGATAAAATGAGCCGTTCCGAGATACGAAAGAATCTCACAAAAATAGAGGAGAGTATGAAAAAATGGAAATAAAAGGAGAAACAAAATAATATGTCTGTTAAAAATTTCATTCCTGAAGTGTGGGCGGCACAGATAGAAAGAGAACTTACGCCCAAGCGCGTATTCGTCGAGGATTGCAACAGAGAATACGAGGGTGACCTCAAAGATTTCGGCGATACCGTACATATCCTTGGCGCCGGTTCGCCTACGGTGTATGATATTACACCCGAAAGCTTGCGTCAGAAGTTAAAAGACCCCGAATTCCTCGAGGACTCGTCCGTTGACCTCAAGGTTCAGCACGGATGCTACTACAACTACCAAATTCCCGACATCGACGTTGCTATGGCAAATCCGGATAGCTTGAAGTCGGTATTCCAGGACGAAACGACCGAGAAAATCGCAAACAAGCACGATAAGTACATCGCAGGTTTTGCGGTAGATAAAAGCGCCGTGCCTCTCTTTGACACTCCGGAAATCGTTACCGTGGATAACGTCCTCGATATTATAGACCGTGCCGTTGAAAAGCTTTTCGAAAACAACGTATCCGATTCGACACCTATTTCCCTCACCATATCGCCCAAATTCTTCACGCTCTTCAAAAAGGCATACCTTAAGGGCGATACCAACAACCACGAGCTTATGAAGAACGGCAAGGTCGCAATGTACGGCGGCGCTACGATTAAGCGTAGCAATAACGTATACCGTGCAAACGGTGTTGACTACGCGATGATGCGTACCAAGCGCGCCATTGCTTTCGTAGATGCTTTCGTTAAAACGGAAGCGTACAGACCCGAGGGCTATTTCTCTGATGCGGTAAAGGGATATTCCGTATACGAAGGTAAGATTGTTCGTCCCAAAGAGATGTTCGTTCTCAATGTAAAATACCAGTAATCAGGAGGTAAAGGAAAATGGCAAGAACTATACTTAACGTACACAAAATCGATAAAGCGAGTGAGTTTTCGACTCCGTTCACCACTCTGATGCAGGCGGTTGATGCTGCCGACGGTGCGGAATACACCCCGACGGTGCGCGACGGTAAGCATATGCTTCTCGTACACAACAAGGCGTCTGCCGCAAAGACGGTTACCGTGCTTTCGGGCAACGGATTGCAGGGTGTCGCTGATATGACGGAGAGCATCCCCGCGTCCTCTTACGTCGCTATCAATCTTGAGTCGGGCAGATTCAAGAACGTAAGCGGCGAGGATAAAGGCAAATTTATTATAAAAGGCGAGGACGCAAATATCGAAATAGCGGTATTTGAGCTTCCCTAATTAACCAAGGCTGTACACCTCAATAATAAAAGCGGTGTACAGCCTCTTTTAAAGAAAGGAAACGAGAATATGAAACTCGGAGATATAAAAATAGAAGCACTTAAATTAATGTTCGTGTCGTATGGAAACGTCTTGACGATAGATAATCTCGCAAACTATGAAAACGATGAAAATTACGCCTCCTATCTTGTGAAGATGAACGGCTCGATAAATCGTTGCTTTGCCGACCTCGAAAGAAAGAGAATAACGCCGACAAAAGTTAAAATACTCAGCTCCGAGGATGCCATAAACAAAATATACAGTGCAGAATTCGATATGTCGCCCCTAAATATGCTCGAACTCGTCAAAATCGCCTACGAAAACGACCGTGGCGTGCGAATCTCACTGTTCGGGCATTACGAATACATCCCGGAAGAAAAAAGACTTATAACAAGAAAAATCAGCGAGGGGGAATGTTACCACGTAACTTACCGTGAAAAACTGAAGCGTCTTGGATATAACGAGCCGAATGACCTTGAAATAGAACTTCCCGATACGATTACGTCTGTAATTCCTTTTTTCATTAAGGGGGATTTGTATCGTGAAGATGAGCCTAACGAAGCGGCTGAAGCTCGCAATTGGTATGAAAGCGCAACCGAAGATTTGATAAATACCGAGAATGGCGGCGGTGAGGTTTCATCGGTATTTTCTCTTTCTCAGATATGAGGTGTAATATGAGAGCAAGGACCGATATAAATACGAAAAAGCAAAGACAGGTCACACTCGGTAATTTTCGAGGCGTGGATTTTTCTTCATCGCCTTTGAACGTAAACAAATCGCGAGCGACCGAAATGCAAAATCTTATATGTGATTTCGGTATCAACAGAAAGCGCAACGGTTGGCGCGAGCTTTACAGATTCGGAAATTCCGGAATAAACGGTATATACGATTGTGAGCCTGATAATTCTTATCTCGTTCACGCGGGAACCGCTATTTACAGAGTTGATAAGGCAAGCGAATCGGTGGAGCGTCTTATTGACAATGCCGACGATAAGCCGAGCACCGCTTTTAATCACTATGATGAGTTATATATACTCTGCGGTAAATTTATGGTTTATCGTAAGGATGAAAACGATAAATACACACTCTTAAACATAGATGAAAAAATTGCATATATCCCCACGACCACGATATCTATAAACCATCTCGACGAATCGGGTGCACCAACCGGTACGCAGCACGATTTGGAGCTTACAAACGGACTTACCGGATGGCGTAAAAATTCGCTCGTAGGCACCGCCGCTACAAGCGAGAACCCCGCAACGTATCAACTTGATGGAAAAATAAACGCTCAAAAGGCCATAAAGATTACCGCCGAGCTTACAACCGGTGTAAAAGAGATGATTATAGCTGCGGGCGTCACAAGTTACGACGATGAGAGCATAAAGGTTTCCGTGGATTACGGAGATGAAAATGCGCTTGCATCAAAAATATCCTTTTATACCGACACGTCCCCGCAAATATCTGGGGAAAGCAATATTACCGTTGAATTTTATTCGGCATATGCCGAGCGTATAGATATATCCAAATGTACCTTTGGTATGAAATTCGGTGCCGACGGTAATACCGATAGGCTGTTTCTCGGAGGTCACCCGGACTATCCTAACGAGGACTTTTATTCCGAACAGGACAATTTTTTGTATTTTCCGCCGGGACATAAGACCACGTTTGGTACGGACAGCGCACCGATTATGGCGTATGCGCGTCTTGCGGATACTACTCAAATTATTTACAAAGCTGAAAATCCTTATGAAACCACGATTTATTACCGAACCGGAACGAACAATACGGTCTATGACCAAAACGGCGAGTTTTTAAAGGTGGAAACCGTATTTCCGATAACAGCCGGAGGCATCGGTGAGGGAGTAGTAGCAAAGCGTGCTTGCGCAAATTTTGCCGGTGACGTTCTTATGCTTTCTTCAAACGGCGTGTTCGGTATTTCAATCGGCGAAAATATTGCTACCTCGGAGCGCTATGCAAAAGAACGCTCACGCACAATTAACGCCAAGCTCACAAAGCACGACCTTAGTACCGCCGTATCAATAGTCTATAAAAACAGATATTATCTTGCGGTTGACGGTGTGTGCTATATAGCAGATGCGAGATACAAATACGTACCCGAGGATAGCGTCGACGGCTCTTACAACTACGAGTGGTGGTATTGGACGAATATTCCCGCGTGCACTTTTGCGCAAATAGACGGTGAGTTGTATTTCGGGACGAATGACGGCAGAATATGCAAGTTTGATTCCGAATACACCGATAGGGATAAGCGCATCGCATACGAGGGCGATTATAGCATCAAAATTAACGAAAACGTATTCTGCTACAATCCAAACGGAGAACTCGAAAGCATATCCGACGGCGATACAATCACCATACTCGAAGATTCGGACGCCGTGCACGTTTTGTTTGCAGATACGTGTAGGGTTAAGCAAGGCAGAATCGTGGACGTCGGTGAATACGTCACGAAAATTTACGAGGGAATGGCGGTATGGGTGGATAACGTCGGAAAAAGCGGACTTATGCCTAATACGCCTTATTATATTACGGATATAGACCGAGGCGATTGTTCTTTTGCTCTGTCTACCGTACCTTACAGTTCGGAAAATACGGTTAAAATACGCACCCCCGGATTTAGACTTTCGCGACGTCTTAACGGCACACCGTGGCTCATCGGAGGTGTAGACGGAGAAACGTTTTACTTATACACGAAGTGGAATGATGAACTCGTGCGAGATACGCTGATAACGTATAACGGTGCCGTGCCTACGTCGAGCGGTGCTTCTTTCGTGCATCACACCAACGTCGTGGCAAAATGGTATAGCGCCGTTATGGACCTCGGCTCAAACGTAATGGCAAAGACTCTGTTGAAGCTTACTATAGCCGTAGAGCCTGATGGGTGCGGGCCTTTAAGCTTCGGGTACGAAACGCGAATGACGAGCGCAAATATTAACGGTAAAAGTATGCGCGGTTTTTCTTTTGAAGATATCGATTTTAATGATTTTACGTTTGAAACCGGATTTGCAAGCAGCTACACCGTACGTGTCAAGGAGAGAAACTTTAACTACGTAATGTTCAGATTTATATCTGACAGTCACTATCCGTGTTCCGTTCACGATTTCACCGCAACGTATGTAATCAACAAAGAAAACAGAGGAATAAGTTAAAATGAATACCAAAACGAATTTTATAACACCGATATCCTCGGAGGAAAAAAACATAATAAGAAACAAGACTGCGTACGCTTTGCCGGACCGGCCTACCGCTTCGGGTATGAAAGCTGCAGAGATAAAAAAGGCGTTTTGGGCGCCGCTTATAGATGAAGTTGGAAATCCCAACGTAATATCTCTTTTAGAGCGTGTTATAAGCGAAGCAAATACCGCTTTGGATACAGCTTTCGGCACGCTGCAACAAGTTGCAACTTTAATTAACGATATGCAAAATTTGCTGATAGAAGCGCCAGAGTATACTATTGGATACGAGCTGTCAGAGGATGGTACGTATTATACTTGTATAGGCGCATTCAATACTTTCAGTTACTACATACCCGAGAGCATACGAGGTATCCCGGTTACCAAAATAGCGGATTCAGCTTTTGAAGGATGCACGAGATTGAATTTTATATCAATCCCAAAAACCGTGTGCGAAATAGGACAGTACGCCTTTAAAAATTGCAC
>JAZNFU010000028.1:0-3118 GCA_045576135.1 Eubacteriales bacterium | reverse complement strand
GGCGAAGCCAATTTATGATGCGTAAGCATCAATTCATAGAGCGAAGCATCTTCATAACTCTAAACTAAAAAACTCCGCTATCAAAGGTTTCGGGGAAAAATTAAATCCGTCCCGGACGGATGAAGTCCGCTGGTGGTGGATGAAGTCGCTACGCGATGAAGTCCTGTTATACAGGATTAGTGCGGCACAGCCGTCATAAATAAACAAAAAGGAACATAATTATGGCATCTACACCGATAACATCAACTGTAATAGCTATTGACAGGCGCAGAGGAGCGTTGCATTACTACTCGATGCTTGGCAACGACCGCGCGTCGATAGTTCACCGCGTTAAAAATTACGCGGGCGAGGCGTTTACGGACGATTTTTATATCAAATTCAAGGACGCGGTCGCGGGCTTCGTTGAGGACCAGCCGTCCGAAACCGTAAGAAAAATATCGGTTATTATCCCTGACGACGCCGTGGCTTTGGACACTATTCGTTTGCCGCTTTTGCGTTCGTCAAGATACTTGCAGAATGCGCTTAACGTAAAGCTCAACGATATCTACAAAAACCGCGACGAATTGAAAATTCTCGATTACCTTTCGGAAAAGAACAAGCAGTACTGCGCGTTCAGCACAGCCGCTGTAAGAAAGGAAATAATTACCTCGTTAGCCGCCGCTTGCGCGGATAATAAGCTTACCGTGGACGCGCTGACCTATTCGTCAGCCTCGGTTGCGGCGGCAACCAGCGCGCTTAACCCGAAAATGAAGAATGAAAGCTATCTTTTCCTTGATATAAAGGACATATATTCGCGTTTCATTTTCGTTGCGGGTGGCAAAACCGTCGGATTCTTCACGCTGCCGTTCGGTCTTGAATTCCTCGGCGAGCCGAGATATATTCAGGAGGATATGCTTTTTGAGCATTCGCTTGCCGAAATTACCGTCCTCAACGCGCGCGAAAAGGCAAAGGCGAAAAAGCTCACGCTTATGAGAGAGCTTGACATTACCGACGACACCGTCAGCGAGCCTGCCCCGGAGGACGTCGGTGCTGATAGCTCTTTGGAAGACGCCGACTACGGCGAGGTGGAGCAGGAGAGCGTGTCGCTCGAAAGTCCGATAGCTATGCCCACCGACTCCTCGGCATCGCCAGACAGAGCCAAGGTAAAGGTGCTTGCGAAAAAAACACCGAGAAAGCTCCCGGCGTTTATGCTTCGTCCCATTCCCGAAACGGAGGAGGGAATAGTAGAGGAAAAATTCCGTACCTTTATGAAATGGGGACTCAGCATTCTTCGCGCAAACCCCGCGCTCACCTCTATCGGAATGCCGAAGATGCTGTACGTCAATCTTCCGAGCAAGTATCAGTATGTAATCGATAACATTTCCGTCGAGGAAAAGGAAAACGGAATTCCTACGGAGAGATTTAACCTCGCGGACGACGATGCCGACCTTGCCTTCCACCTCGAGCTTTTCGGCGGACTCAACACGAAGCTTTGGCACCCCGGAATGAAATTCTGACGAGCATTTTAATAAGCTTTTTCTCCTTGTCGAAAACTCGTTTATCACGGTAAAATTCACGTTTTTAAATTGAAAGGAGCTAAACGTATGACACTTGAAGCTTATTACCGCATCGTCACATACGTTCTCACAGCCGCATTCGGTCTCTGCGTCGGTAGCTTTTTGAACGTCGTAATCTATCGAGTGCCGCTCGGTATGCGACTCGATAAGCCAAGCTCGCATTGTCCCACTTGCAATTACTCGCTTCGTTGGTACGATAATATACCCGTTCTTTCATATATAATTCTCGGCGGAAAATGTCGAAAATGTAAACAAAAGATTTCTTTTAGATATACTGCGGTCGAAATCGCGAATACGCTCGGCTGGATTTTATCGGTTTTTATGTTCTGGGAAAAGAGCATACCGTTCGCGATTTTAGCGGCTCTTACGTTCTCGGTTTTGATATGCGTATTCTTTATCGACCTTTATCATATGCTCGTATTTGACCGCTTCGTGATAATCCTCGCGGCGCTCGGCGTCGCGGCAACCGTCTTCGACCCCGATTACGTCTGGTGGTCGCACCTTATCGGCGCTGCGGCGGGATTTCTGCTTTTCTATGGCGTTTTCGCGCTCTTTTATCTGTTCACGAAAAGGGAAGCGATGGGCGGCGGCGATATAAAGCTCGCGCTCGTTATGGGACTTCTGCTCGGCTGGGAAAGACTCGCGCTTTCGCTGTTTATCGCGTTCGTCCTCGGTGCTCTCGTGCTCGTTACACTTTCGCGCGTGCGCCGCGACGAGCGTGGCGCCGAATATCCGTTCGCTCCGTTTTTATGCGTTGGATTTGCGGCGGCGCTCTTCTTCGGAAAAGCGATAATCGACGGCTATCTTGGCTTGTTTAATTTCTGAAATTAAAAAAGGAGGCATACTTCATTGCCGATTTATAACTATACCGCGGTAAACTCCCGAAAGGTAAGAGTAAAGGGAAAGTTTATCGCCCAGGACGAAAAGGAGCTTGCATCCTTACTTGCAAAAAATAATCTTTATCTTATAACCGCGAGCGTTTATAAGGAGGGTACTTCCTCAAACGCCTCGACGAAGGTAAGCGTTAACGACCTGACTCCCTTTTGCCGTCAGTTTGCCATTATGCTCAACGCGGGAATCCCCGCCATCGAGTGTCTTGAGAGCTTAAAACGGCAGAAATATTCGGGATATTTCAAGTATATTCTGCAAACGATATACGAGGACGTTAAGAGCGGAGATATGCTCTCGGTTGCCCTCGATAAGCATTCAAAGGTCTTCCCGAGCTTCTTTCGGAGTATGGTCTACGTCGGAGAGGCGAGCGGACGGCTTGACGTCGTTTTCGTGTCACTCGCCGACTACTACGAGTCGGACGCGGCGATAAAGCGCAAGGCAAAGAGCGCCCTCAGCTACCCGCTGTTCCTTCTCGGTATGGCGGTCGGTATCGTCATTCTGATGCTCACCTTTATTATCCCGACCTTCCGCGACAGTATGGAGAGAATGGACGTCGCTCCGGAGGGCTTCACCAAGACGGTTTACGATATTTCCGAATACATACTTGCGAACTGGAAGGTAATTCTTCTCGGTGTCGTGACAACCGTCGTCGCCGTCGGTATCTTTTTGCA
>JAZNFU010000027.1:0-9005 GCA_045576135.1 Eubacteriales bacterium | reverse complement strand
AAACTAAAAAGAGGGCAAATCGGTTTTGACAGCCGAAATGCTCTCTT
The DNA here is from genome assembly GCA_045576135.1 of Eubacteriales bacterium. Lineage (GTDB taxonomy): Bacteria > Bacillota > Clostridia > Oscillospirales > CAG-272 > UBA1740. Next base: position 8,958 of record JAZNFU010000027.1, on the reverse strand, counting down.
TTTGCTTTATTTGCCAACTGTAATTTACTTATTCTTGTTGTTTTCTACCGTTTTGCGAATGCTCCACTCGTTTTCTGCGAGAAGCTCCTCGGCGCGCTCGATATCGCACGAGAGAATTTCCGAAACGATGCGAACGCATCTTTGCTTCAGCTTTGCGTTAGAGGGACGCAGGTTTATCATCATATTTTCGTAGACTCTGCCGGTCTTGGTCATAGCGCAGGTGGTTATGGTGTTAAGCACCATCTTGTGCGCGCTTCCCGCCTTAAGACGCGTTGAGCCGGTTATAACCTCAGCACCTGTGTCGGTGATTATCGCAACGTCAGCCACACGCTCGATGGGGGTATCAAAGTTGGAGCTTAAGGAGATAATCTTAGCGCCAAGCTCACGCGCGGCACTGAGCGCTCCGACGACGTACGCCGCACCGCCCGCTACGGATATTCCGATAACCACGTCACCCGCCGAAACGCCCGCTTCGGTTATGTCGCGTATTCCGTTTTCGCTGAGGTCCTCGTCGTTTTCGCTCGCCGAAAACATACGCGCGGGGCCGCCTGCAATTATTCCCACGACCATATCGTGCGGAGCGCCAAAGGTGGGGGGACATTCAGCCGCGTCAAGCACGCCGAGTCTGCCCGACGTTCCCGCGCCGATAAGATAGAGCTTATGTCCTTCGTTGAAGGCTTTGGCAACCATATCAACCGCCTCGGCGATTTTGTCGGCAGCCGCCTCCACCGCGCGTGCGGCGTTGATATTCTCGCGGCACATAGCCGATACCATATCAGCCGTCGGCATTTTGTCAAAGTTCATCGTGTTTGGGTTTCTCATCTCAGTTCTAAGCATATTATTTTCTCCGTTTCTTCGGGATTTTTCTCATCGTTTTCGTTTTTTGTGAACCGTTCAGGTCGTATAGCTGTTTTTGAAGCTTTCTTCAAAATTTTCCAGAAGCCCGCCGTTTTTTATAGCGCAGTATCTGCACGCACCGTATATCGGAGGCAGGGTGGGGAAGTGAAATTCAAAGGGCACGCCTACGAGGAATTTTTCGAGAACGTCCCGCCTTTTGCTAAGGCCGCCGGCAATAACGACGTGTCGACCGCCCCCGTGAAGCTCTGCGGCGCGAAGAAGCGAGCTTATCAGATGCCCGATACGCCGCTCGATTATCCTATAGGCTACCGCGTCGCCGCCGTCGTACGCATCAAAAACGGCAGAGGATAGTGCCGCTATTTTGTCACACGGCTCTTTGTAAAGCAGACTTATGCCGTCGACGATGCTCTCTCCGAGTCGGCTTTGCAGAATTTCGGTTATCAGCGTGGGTGCGCCGAGCCCGTCCTGCTCCGCGAGTGCCGCCGTTATCGCATCGCGCCCAAGACCGTAGCCGCTGAAGCCCTCGTCGAAAAGATACCCCCAGCCCCCGACGCGTGTGATATTGCCGTTTGATTTTACGGCTATAACCGAGCCCGTGCCCATTATCGCGACGAGGCATTCGTCGTAGTAGTCCTCACTGTATATAATGTTGGGAATATCACCGCCGACGAGTATTTTTTTATCAGGATAGCGCTTTTCCAAAAATTCACGCACCGGACGTCCGTTTTTTTCAATTCCGCAGCCCGAAATCCCGGCGAACACGCTCGTTACCGTATTTGCCCTCAAAAGAAGCTCGTCAATGCCCTCACCGAGCAGTTTTGTGGTCGTATCGATGCCCACCGCGTTTGGATTGGTAGAGCCGAGCACGGCCCTTGCCAGCACCTCGCCCGATTTTGTAAAAAGGCAAAACTCGGTTTTCGTTCCGCCGCCGTCTACGGCTATCATCGCCTCGGCATCCTCGGATTTTCCGAGAAGCCTGTCTGGCGTAACTCCGAGAGCACTCGCCAAAAGACACAGATTATTGACGTCGGGCATACAAAGCGAATTCTCCCACTTTGATATATTCTGCGCGGTTATATGAAGCCGCGCGGCAAGCTCCGCCTGCGTCATTTTGCGCTCGGTACGGATTTTTCTTATGTTTTTGCCAAGCTGAGCCGAACTGTACATAAAGCCACCAAGCCTTTCGTTTGACTGATTTTATTTTAGCGCATTGCGCGCACTTTTTCAAGCACTTTTTAGGATATATCTCAAAAAATATCAACCGTGAGTTGTTTTTCTGGCTTGTAAAGCGCAATCGCACCGAAGGCGCGTACCGTTCGTTTTAAAAACGGCGAATTTTCGGTGCGATTGCGCTTATGATTTTGTCAGTTGTAATCTGCGCGTGGGTGTTTTTGGCATCCAAAAAGCTGCTCAAAAGTACTTTTTGAGCGTTTTCAGCGTTTCCTTTGCCCCGCCGAAGACGAAGTTCCAATCAGCGCCCGAGAAGAACATATCAAAGTCATATTCCGACCACGCTTTGATAACCTCCTCGCTGCATCCGACGGCAACGCCCACGCATTTTCCGCTGTCCTTCAGAATTTTCATAGCACGCTTTATTGCTTTCTGCGTTTTGTCGGCAAAGACGTTGAAGTTATCGCCGAGCGATGCGGACAAATCGTTCGGGCCGAATATAAATCCGTCAACGTATGGAATTTCTATAATTTTTTCAAGCTCGTCGATGGCGTCTATATGCTCGATTTGCACGAAGCGGCAGGTATCAAGGCTGCCCTGAGTTACGTACTCGCCGACGTCACACTCGCCGTATTTTATTGCGCGGATAGGTCCGAAGCCGCGCGTGCCGAGCGGGGGATAAAGCGTCATATCTATCAGCGACCTAACCTCGTCCGCCGAGCGCACCATCGGGAAAATTACGCCGTCGGGGCCCATTTCAAGAATTCTTTTGGTCGCGGTAAGGTCGTTTTGCGGCAGGCGAACTACCGACGATATACCCGCCGAGCGCGCGGCGTTAAGGTGGCACAAAACCTCCTTGTTGCTCATATAGGTATGCTCGGTGTCAATCCATACGCAATCGTACCCCACCACACCCATAATTTCGCAAAGGCACGGGTCGGTAAGGCTGACGAGCGCACCCCTGATTTTTTCTTTGTTCTCGATTTTTTTACGCAAGTCACTCATTTTTCCACCTCGATAGCCGCATTTTCGGTGCGTTACTCCTTCTTTCCTAAATTATAAAAGCAAATATAACAATTATCAATAGCCATTCGTGCAAAATATATTGTAATTTCTGCAAATAAGTGATATAATGAGTGATGTATAACGATTATAGAAAAGGCTTTCTCTCTTTTCGCAGCTAAATCGTTTTATACTTAACTTATGAAGGTGAGTGTATGGAAGAAACTTTTGAATATTACGTCCGCACGGATGAGGTCAATTTTAAATACGCAAAGGGCGCTCCCGAGCTTCGTGGGCGCGAGTTCCACGACAATGACGAGTTCTTGTATTTTATGGGTGGGGATGCGAGCTTCATTTCGAAAAGCGTTCAACAAAGGCTCACGGCACCGAGCGTCGTTTTGATACCTCACGGACATTTTCATCAATTCTGCGTCGGGGACGAGGCGAGCTATAAAAGGTGCGTTCTCGGCTTTTGCGAGGATGAGGAAATTTCCGAGCTCGCCTGCGAGGTTATGGACAGCGTCAAGATAATTACCTCACCCGACGAGCGTATCTGCCGCCTCTTTGACGAGCTTGCGCGGATTGCAAAATCCGAGCTTCCACAGCGTGAAAAAGCGTTGTTCGTCAAAGCCGCCCTGCCACAGCTTTTGATATATTTCAAAGAGAATTCTGCAGGAATTGTAAACAAAAATTATAATATTCCGCAAATTGTGAGCCGCGCGCTCGCTATAATAGACGAAAGCTACGGTGAAAATTTGACCGTTGAAAAGATAGCCGCGAAGCTGTCGGTATCCACCTCGACGCTGTCGCACAAATTCAAGGGTGCGCTTGGAATATCGGTATACCGCTACTTAACGAAAAAGCGTTTGTCCGAGGCGTATCGGCTCGTGCGTGACGGCGAGAGTCTGTCCTCTGCCGCCACCAAATGCGGCTTTTGTGACTATTCCTGCTTTTACCGTCTTTACAAAAAATATCGGTAGATTCTCGCGGTATCTCGCGGCGAATATCGGTGCGGCTCGTTTGTCGGTTGAAATATTTTACCTTTTATGTTAAAATATTACTTATAGGTACAAAAATTACTTTACCGGAGTGAGAAGATATGAAAATAGCAGTTATTAACGGAAGTCCCAAGGGAAAATACAGCATAACCTTGCAGACGGTATTGTATTTGCAGAGAAAATTCCCCGAGCACAGCTTTGAGGTGCTGCACGCGGGACAGAAAATAAAGGCGCTTGAAAAGGATTTTTCCGAGGCGCGAGGGCTTATGGAGTCGGCGGACGCTCTGCTCTTTGCCTATCCCGTGTATACCTTTTTAGCACCCTCGCAGCTGCATAGATTTATAGAGCTTACCAAGGCGTCGGGCGTTGACCTTTCGGGAAAATATGCCACGCAAATTTCCACCTCGAAGCACTTTTACGACGTCACCGCGCACAAGTATATAGAGGAAAACGCCAAGGATTTGGGGTTGGCGTATATACGCGGTCTTTCCGCGGATATGGAGGACCTTCTGACACCCGCGGGACGCCTTGACGCCGAAAAATTCTTCGAGCGCTTCTTGTGGTCGGCGAGGGAGAATATAGTCGAGGTGGCGACCGAGCCTTCGCCGGAGTTCGTGCCGGTGGGGGCGAGTGCCGAGTGCGAGGAGCTTTCGCCTAAGCGTACCGATAAGGATATAGTGATAATAACCGACGATACCGACCCCGACTCAAATCTTGCGAAAATGACCGAGCGCTTCAGAAGGCGGCTTCCCTATCGGAGCCGTATAGTCAATATCGCCGACTACGCCTTCGGCGGCGGTTGTCTTGGCTGCTTCAGATGCGCCGTATCCGAAAAGTGCGTGTATAAGGACGGCTTCGACTCGTTTTTGCGCGACAATATCCAAAAGGCAGATGCGATAGTTTACGCCTTTCGGATTTCGGATCATTCGATGGGCTCGCGCTTCAAGACGTACGACGACCGCAATTTCTGCAACGGACACAGAACGGTGACCGTGGGAATGCCCGTCGGCTATCTCGTTTCGGGAAATTACGAAGCCGAGAATAATCTGAGAACGGTTATCGAGGCGAGGGCGGAAACCGGCGGCAACTTCCTTTCGGGCGTTGCAACCGACGAGCGTGATGCCGACGCCGCAGTAGACGCTTTGGCAAAAAGCCTGAGCTTTGCCATTGAGAGCGGGCACACCGCGCCGAGAAACTTCTTCGGCGTTGGCGGTATGAAGATATTCCGTGATTTAATTTATCAGATGCGCGGAATGATGCGCGCTGACCATAAGTTCTACAAAAAGCAGGGAATATACGATTTTCCGCAGAAAAAGTGGCTTACCTCTATGAAAATGTACCTTGTCGGAATGCTTCTTTCAAACGAGAAGATACTCAAAAAAATGGGCAACAGAATGAACGAGGGTATGATAGCGCCGTACGCGAAGCTTTTCGCCGAAATGGATAAAAAATCCCAAGGCGACTCCTCAACCGACAAGGACTGATGGGCATAGATAATAAAGCTGTGCGGCTGAATATGGGTAAAATGCCAAAAAATGAAAATCGCATTGACTTTTTTACAGCGCTGTTATACAATAAAAATACATCAATTTTATATATTTAACAAGCTCGCCGCGGCGAGTCGGAGGACGAAAAATGAAATTTAAAGGTCTGGTACTGTTTTTGGTCTTGATACTGACGGTTGGAATAGCGTACGCCTATTTCGTGAACCCGGAGTATTCCTTTGACCTTGAAATAAACGACGAGCAAAGGGGTATGGTAACCGTCGACAGCGAGTCGCCAAAGCCCGGTGACGTTTTGACGCTTCGCGCCGACGCAAATTACGGATACGTCTTCGACGGCTGGTATATAGACGGCGTGTCGGTATCGTCCGATGCGGAGTTTATGTATACGATGCCCGAATCCGACGTGACCGTCACCGGTGTATTCAATAAGGAGGTATTCACCATTACGGTTGCCTCTATGAATTCCGGCTTCAACGGCGGCTTCGTCAAAGAGGTGGAGTATCTTGATACGGTAGACCTTTCGGCAAACGAGATTGAGGGCACGACCTTCGTCGCGTGGTTTGCCGACGGTGAAATGGTAAGCTTTGACGATTCGCTGAAATTCACCGTTGAAAAGGATGTGACCGTCTACGCCGAATACTTTGAGCACGGCGCTGTCGTTATAGAGTCTTGGCCGACTGCAGAGCCAACCGTCCCCGACGCTAAGCTTGGCGAGGTTGAGCTTATCGGAGGCAGCGCGAACGTCCTCGGTTACTTTAAGTGGGCAAATCCCGACGCTGTCGTTTACGACGGCGGCGAGTATATAGTACAGTTCGTTCCGCTGTTCACGGGAGCGCCCGAGATGGAGCGCTTCATACCCGTTACGATTTCCCTACAGATGCTTGAAGCGCCGACGCCTACCGTAAAGGACGGAGTCGTAAGCTGGGAGGCTGTCGAGGGGGCTGACGCTTACGTCGTAGAGGTAAACGGCGAGCAGATTCGGCTTCACCCCGAGCGGCTTTCCTACACTCTGCCCCGCGAATATAACGAGTACTACGTTTCGGTAAGAGCCATAGGTGACGGCGTTAACAGCGTGTCCTCGAGAGCGAGCGCCATCACGAGATACGTTCCCGAAAAGCCGAGCCTTGACGAGCTTGATTTCGGTATTGCAAAATCCGAGTACGACTATATGGGCAACCTCGTGAAATTTGCGGGCACGGTCGGCGTCGCGAAGGACCTGTTTGAAGCGGCAGAGGGCGACGTTGAGGTCGGAGAGGGCTATATCGTCTTCAGAATTACGGTTGACGTCGCGGAGTATCTTGAGGCGACGACCAAAAAGGAAATTCTCAAGCTTAATAATATAAAAGCGGATATTGATACGAATATCATTCTCACCCTTGAGGTTAAAATTACCAACCCCAAGTTCTACGCCGAGGTAGATATGAATATACCCGCCACGATGAGCGACCTCGCCTTCGGCTTCTCGTTCGACACGATGACCACCACGGTGGTGGATATAAATATTAACGGAGAATTCGTTGAGTCCGAACAGCGCCGCGGAACGCTCCACCTTCTCTTTATTGACCTGGTCGGTCTTGAAGAACCGCTTTACAAGTGGGCGAAGGTCACTCTTCCGATAATAGCGGGAAGCATAAACGTAGAGCTTGCCCTCTGCTTTGACGCGGTTGGCGCAATAGGCGCGAGCCTTGAAATTGAAACGACCGAAATCGCGAATTACAACGCCGGAATACATATGATTGAAAACGGCGTTCCGGTATTCGTTCCGGTGTTCAGCAAAGAGGTCACGAGTAACGTCACGAGCATCAAGCTTGACGGAGAATTCGACGTAAATGTAAACTTTATTAGACTTTCTGCGTCACTTAATCTCCAAAAGGGCAAGGAAACACTTTCTCTTGCACGCCTTAATTACGACGGATTTAATTTCGAAAGCGACCTTTCGGGTGAGGTCGTTATAAAGTCGGATTACTCAAAGGATTCGGTTGACGTGACGGCGTCTGCCGATGCTGAGGGAAGCTATCGCCTTTACGGTCAGATTACCTTTGAGTATTATCTTGAGATAAAGCTTCGCTTCTTCTTCATTCCCATCGAGGACTTCTCCTTGAAGATTATGGACGGCTCGTACGTCCTTGCCGAGTGGGAGTATATCAAGGGCGGCTTGCCCAAAACGCCTTATATGGATTCGGCGGTGCACGACTCGACGCCTATATTCGCCACCGACGGTAAGTACGACTACTTTATAGAGTCGGACGGCAGATTCAGCAAGGTTGAGTCGGGCGAGGATTATTTCCTTGCGACGACGGCGTCCGAGTTCGATACCGAGAAGATAGTGGGAATAGACGACTATTACGTATACGTTCTCAGCGGTGACAAGCTTCGCCGCGTCGGAAGGGCGGCGGGCACCGAGCGCACCGTGCGCCAGGGTGTACACAGAGTTGTCTATGCCGACAGAAATTACATATACTACACGACTACCGAAAGCACCGGCAAGATTGAGAAGCTTTACAGAAGCGACGTGGAGAGTAAGACTCCCATCTTCCTGAAGCTTCCCGGTGGCTACGAGGTCGTGGATATGCGTTACGACTATCTTGAGCAGCTTTACGTTATCTCTGCCGCCTCGGCGAGCGAGATGTGCTATTTCACCTTTGACGGAGTCAATCTCGTAAAGCGCGGCGTCAGCGAATATAAATATTGGAATACCATCGTCTTCGAGGGTAATATAATCGCGTATTACAGAACGGATAAGAACGGCAATATCGCGGAGTGCTTCATTCGCTCCGAGGACAAGGGCGTGACTCACGCGGACGGCGTGCGCTCGCTTGCGATAACGCCGCTCGGACTCTTTGCCGTAAGCGAGAAGGAGGGTGACGTCTATAACTACGAGCTTGGTCTTTACCCGCTCGGACGGGATTCGGGCGCGTACACCCCGATAAGCGAGGTATGCGACCCCACGACCGCAAACAGAGTGGTGTATTCGGACGGTCTTGCCTACTTTGCGGATAAGACCTCGGACGCATTTGCCATTTACAAAACCGACGGCAAAAAAACCTACGCGGTATGTATGACCGCTTATTCCGAGCCGCTTGAGTCGGTTAATCTCAAGGCCGAAATACACGGAAATTGGTATTTCATTTACAACGACCTTCGTGACAGCGCGGACGTTGCGTTCACGATAGATTTGAAGACGCTCGATTCCTCGCCATATCTTTCGAACGGCGCCGAGCACGTATTCGATAAGGGCTCACCCACCGATATAACGCTTAAGGTGGGCGGCAACGCGTCTGTTCTCGGACTTTATCTGCACTCCTATTCGGAGGCTGAATACGCCGAAATGAGAAGCGTATACAAGCAGCTTTCTGACGAGAAGTCGGATCGTAGCCATGTCGTTCTGTGGGCCAAGGAGTTGTAAGAGACCCTTGTCTTCCTAA
>JAZNFU010000026.1:0-5177 GCA_045576135.1 Eubacteriales bacterium | reverse complement strand
GAGGCTGCTCTCCGTACCGCTAACGACGTTCTCACCGGCAAGGACAACAAGGATATCGAGTTCCACGAGGTTCGCGGTACTGCGGGCATCAAGGAAGCTACCTACAATATCGCAGGTATGGATATCAAGGTTGCGGTTGCTTCGGGCACTGAGAATGCAAGAAAGATTATGGAAAAAATCGCAAGCGGCGAAGCTGATTGGACCTTCGTTGAGATTATGGGATGCCCCGGCGGTTGCGTAAACGGCGGCGGTCAGCCTATTCAGCCTCAGTACGTAAGAGATACCGTTGACCTCAAGGCAGAAAGAGCAAGGGCTCTTTACGCTCAGGACAGCGCAATGGAGATGAGAAAGTCGCATCAGAACCCCGTTATCAAGGAAGTATACGATAACTACTTCAAGGGCGGTTACGGTTGCCACGCGGCTCACCACGCACTCCACACCTCCTACGTTGGCAGAAAGAAATACAACGTATAATCCAAATCAACAATAACGAAAACCTCGTTTCCGATCGGAAACGATGTTTTTCTTTGTTTGTTATTAAATTAATTTCTTCAAACTTGTCACGCAAGCTGTCAGTTCGCATATTTTGACAACTGCGATTGACATTTTCCGTTATTTTTCGATTTCAAGCTTAGCTACGCGCATATACATACTCGTTCCGTATTCAAACGCCGATGCTACGAAAGAATTGCCCGACCGCTTAATTCTTCTGCCGCTCTCGAGCCATTTTGCACTTTTCAGCTTACCGCCCTTTACCGTAACCTTTCTGATAAGCGACTTACCGCCAAGGCTCTCGTGCTCTACAACCGCAGCGGTGGGAGTCTTTACTACGGCGTAATAGCCGCCGTCGGAATCCATCAAAAGATCCGCACCCTCGCACTCGATATCCGCACGTTTTACGTCGTATATGAAATTCTTATTAAAGCGTATCCATTTTCCGACCTCCTCAAGCATCGCCTTATCTATCGGGCGCACGCTGCCGTTACCCATAGGACCTATATTCATAAGGTAATTCGCATTACAGCTTCTGCAAAGCACCAAATCCTCGATTATCTGCTTGAGCGATTTGTAGGAAATATCGTTCTTTGCATATCCCCAGTGGTCGTTGAACACCTGGCACATTTCGGTAGCAACCGGACGCACAGCGCCCTCCGATATATTCGGTCTGCCGCGCTCAAAGGTAACGCTGTCGATTTCGCTATGCCCTACCTCGCCCATATTTTCCATACCGGTGTTGTTGATTATCATAGCCTCGGGCTGATGACTCCTTATCATAGCGTAGAGTCTGTCAAACTGCCAATCGGCATCCTTTCTGTCCCACCAGCCGTCGAACCAAAGACCGCCGATTTTGCCGTACTCGGTACACAGAATTTCAACGCTCTTAATAAGATAATCGATATATTTCGGGAAATCGTTGTAATAATCCTTATTGTGCCAATCAAGCAGCGTATGGTAGAAGAACGGCTTGATTTGCGCCTTATTACACTCATCGACGAACTCGCGGATAAGGTCCCTGCCCGCTTTAGAATGGGGCGCGTCGTATTCGTTGAGTCCCTTGGTGTCGTAGAGCGAAAATCCGTCGTGGTGGCGCGTGGTTATCGTGATATACTTACAGCCCGCCGCCTTTGCCACAGCCACAAGCTCCTTTGCGAAATTCTTCTTGACGTTGAATTTCGCGGTAAGCTTCTCGTATTTTTCATCCGGAATATTAAGGTGGAATTTCGACCATTCACCCTTGCCAAGCACGCTGTAAAGTCCGAAATGAACGAACATACCGAAGCCAAGCTTCTCAAAATCTTTAACGTATTCGTACATAACAAGTCCCCTCGCAAAAAGTATTTAAAAGAATTATAATTAAGTATTTTTAACGGCGTCGGAGCCGGTGTTGAGCGTCGTTTTCAAAACGTGCATAACGAATATTACGCACAAAGAACAGCCGATAAGCTCGGCTATGGGGAACGCCCACCAAACGAGTGCTACGTTACCCGAAAGCGAGAGCAGGTAAGCTGCGGGTATCAGAACGACGAGCTGTCTTACAGCACTCACAATAAGGCTGTAAATGCTCTTTCCGAGCGCCTGACAGGTCGATATGCTTACTATCGATATGCCCGCAAGAATGAAGCACAGACTCACCGTGCGAAGCGCAATCTTGCCGACGGTTATCATCTCGCCCTCGGCTGAGAATATTGAAAGCAGAGCCTCGGGGAAAATCTGGAAAGCGCAGAGTCCCAAAATCATATACGCAACCGCGGTAAACGCCGCGAGCTTCATAGTAGCGTAAATTCTTTCTTTTTTTCTTGCGCCGTAGTTATACGCAATTATCGGCACCATACCGTTATTAAGACCGAAAACGGGCATAAATACGAAGCTCTGAAGCTTGAAATAGACGCCAAAAACGTTTTCTGCCGCTTGGCTGAAGCCGCCGAGTATGTTGTTCATTGAGAAGGACATTACCGAGCCTATCGCCTGCATAAACACGGCGGGAATTCCTATGGCGAGTATTTCCCAAAGGATTTTTACACGGGGAATGATATCAATTTAATATCGGGGTTACATTTGATATTGAGTATTATACCGACTACGGCGGCAACGAACTGACCGATAACCGTAGCGATTGCCGCTCCCTTTACGCCCAACATCGGAAAACCGAACCAGCCGAAAATGAGTATGGGGTCGAGGATTATATTTACGACGGCACCCGAAAGCTGAATAATCATACTGAAAAGCGAGCGTCCGGTTGCCTGCATAAATCTTTCGGTAACCACCTGAATAAATACGCCGAGCGACCATATACACGTTATCGAGATATAGTCAACGCTGAAGTTGTAGACGTCGGTTCCCGCCTCCTTTTGCAAGGCGACGAACGGCTCCGCTAAGAACAAGCCGAAAATCAGGAACACGAGATAACCGCAAGCGGTGAGGAAGAAGCCCTGCCCCGCTACCACGTTAGCCTTCTCGAAATTCTTTTCGCCGAGCGAGCGTGAGAGTATGGCGTTCATACCCACCGCAAGTCCTACCGAAAGAGCTATCATCAGGTTCTGTATGGGAAAGGCGAGAGTCAGCGCTCCCGTTCCTGCCATCGGGTCAAGCTGTGCTACGAATATCGAGTCAACTATGTTATAACACGCCTGCACGAGCATTGAAATTATTATCGGGACGGATACCGAAAACAGAAGCTTCGGTATTTTCATAGTACCCATTTTATTCTCTTTTGAAATCGCTTGTGAATTTGACATTTCCTATCCTTTTTTACTTTTCTTACCGATTATTACTGTTCCTTTTTGCTTTCCACGAAATAGGTCGCCTCGCTGTCAGCTACAGAAACCGCGAACGCAAGCGGAAACATCTCGAACGCAAGCGATACGTTTCGCGGGTCCTCACGCTCGGACGAATAGCCCATATGATAGCGTATCGCAAACGCTTCCTCGCGCGTGAGCTTCATATAACCCGAAATGATATATACGCTTTTCTCTCCGTGTCCGTAGGGGAGTCTGTCGTCGTATTCAAAGGTGTCTACCCTCTGCCACACGCCTCGCTCGTCCTTTACGTTTCTGAAGCCCTTTTTGTATATTCCGACCTTGCACAAATCGTGAAGCAAAGCCACGATGGCAATGCTCTCCTCCGAATACTCAAAGCCGAATTGCTCCTTGATTCTCGGCGACTGTAAGTACCCACGCAGGCAATCGTAGACGTTTAGCGAATGCTCGCAAAGTCCACCCTCAAACGAAGAGTGGAATCTCGCCGATGCGGGTGCCGTAAAGAAATCCGATGCTGGCGATTGCAGGTATTCGAGCAGCTTGTCCGCGCCCTCGCGTTTAATATTTTCATTGTAAATCTTGATGAAGCGTTCCTTGTTAGTCATATCGTTCACCCCTTTTTTTCAAATATTCGAGGCTGATTTCAAGACCGCTGACCGTCTTGACCTCGATAAGACAGGTTTTGACACCCGCCATCGCAAGCTTCTTTTCTATTTCTACCTCGCCCTCGCCAAACGGCAGATGCGCACTCCGCCCCTTCGCATCGTGCAGGTGCATATGCATAAGCCGCTCGGGGTACTTTTCAAAAACGTGAGTGTCGGCAAAGCCGAGGCAAAGCTCGTGCCCGGTATCCTGAGTCAGCACGAACACGGGACTTTTCATAAACAATTCAAGTGCCGAAAGCTGCGATTTGGTAAAGGGATTAGAGTCGACGTTCTCGATAGCTATTTTCAAGGGAGCGTCGCCGATTTCCTCCTCGCACATCTTAATAAACGCCGAAACTCTCGCTATATACTCCGAATAATACTCGTCGGTAAGAAGCACTACGCGTCCGGGAAGCGTGACGTACACGCCTTTTTGTAAATGAATGTTTACAATTGGCGCACCAACGCCCTTCGCGAGAGCAATAGTCTTTCTCATAATATTGAAATAACACTCCGACACGCTCGGTGAAAAATCAAAGGGGTTGAGTCCCTCGTCGGCGTGGAAGGTATAGAAAATTCCGTGCTTTTCGGCAAGGGCGTTGAGCCTATCCGCCGAAAGCTCCTCCGCGGTATATCCGGGGAAGCTGAGATTCACCTCCACGAAATCAAGACCGAAGCTCTCGGCAGCCGCCACACAATCCTCAAGCGTAGAATATTCAAGCAACGTCGGCATTCCGAATTTCATAACAGTTCTCCGTTAAATCGTTTAATAATTAAAGTGCAAGGACAATTATACACCCAAAGCGGTGGGAAAATCAACCCGCCTTGCGATTTTTTACATATCGTTTACATACAGCCGCCGTTATCAGCGGTCATAATTTCAAGTATTTTCTTATCGGTGTCCTTCATTCCGTCGTGTCCGACTATGCCGATGTTTCTTATCGTATTTTCAACACCCGCGCTGACGATTCCGTCGCCGCGATAGAACTGATTCCCACCCTGATACATTTTCCAGCCCATAAAGCCCGCCTCGACGGAAAGAGCTATTTTCGCCGCACACGAGGATTTCGCACCGTCGCAGATAATTCCGCTTGAAATCGCGAGCGCGTTTACGACCGTATGCGCTATTTCCTCGTATCTTCCGCCGTCAAGATAGCAAACGCCCGCACCTGCGCCGACACCCGCGCAAACCGCACCGCAAAATGCGGAAAGCCTGCCTATGTAGGTTTTCAGATGTAAGTCGGATCGTAGCCATGTCGTTCTGTGAGCCAAGGAG
>JAZNFU010000025.1:0-1838 GCA_045576135.1 Eubacteriales bacterium | reverse complement strand
TGCGGGCGTTGCGCTTCTTGCGACAGCCTTCTTCATCGCGATATTTATGACCGAAAAGAGCAGCCCCGTGTTTATGTATATACTCTTTGCGTTTGCGGGTATTGCGTGGGCTACTATCAACGTAAACTCCTTCCCGATGGTCGTTGAGCTTGCGAAATTCGGCGATACGGGTAAATATACCGGTTGGTACTACGCGGCGTCGATGTCCGCACAGGTGCTTACCCCCATTCTCTCAGGTGCTATTATGGACATTGCGGGCAATATGTCCCCTCTGTTCCCCTACGCTTCGATATGCGTAGCCTGTGCATTCGTAACGATGTTCTTCGTTAAGCACGGTGATGCAAAGCCCGAGGTTCAGGGTGCGCTTGAAAGCCTTGGCGGTGCTGACGACTGATAAAAATTCCCGGAGGAAATATCTATGAATCCTTGGTTGATAGCGGGACTTTCGGTCCTTGGTGCTCTCTTGGTTTTGGCGCTTGCCTACGTTATCCTGATAATGCCCGAGCGGCGAGGGGGACTTGAAAAATATAAAACCGTGAAATTCGCTCACAGAGGACTTCACGGCGGCGGCGTTCCCGAAAACTCGCTTACCGCTTTTAGACTTGCGGTTGAGCGCGGCTTCGGTATAGAGCTTGATATCCATACGGCAAAGGATGGCACGGTCGTCGTATTCCACGACGGCACGCTTGAGCGTATGACCGGAGAGTCGGGTAAGCTTTGCGACTATACCGCAAAAGAGCTTTCCGAAATGCGCCTTTTGGGAACCGATGAGAAAATCCCGACCTTTGCGGAGGTTTTGGAGCTTGTCGGCGGCAGAGTACCGCTTCTGGTTGAGATGAAGCAGAATCTTGGGGAAAGCGGCGTTGCAAAGGCGGCGGCTGAGCTTCTTCGGGATTACCGTGGCGACTTTATCGTCGAGTCCTTTAACCCGATAACGCTATCCGAGTTTGCAAAAGAGATGCCCGAGGTGCGCCGCGGAATACTCTCGCACAATTATACCAAAAATCCCAAATACAGAAGTATTAAATTCGCCCTTGGCGAGCACCTTTTGTTCAACAGACTCTGCAAGCCGGATTTCGTCGCATTCGACCACAAGGATGCTAAATTCTTCCCGCTTCGCGCGGTGAAGGCTATATACAAGCCGATAACGGTCGCTTGGACCGTCACCTCCGCCGAGGAGGAAAAGGCGGCTTACGAGAACGGCTTTGACAGCGTGATTTTCGAGGGATATATTCCGGAATAATAATGTTTTGTAAATAATTGTGTTCAAATTTTGGATTTTAGGCGGGAATTCATTTTCTCGCCTAAATCTTTGCTGAACTTTTTTGCTTTGGAGAAAATTATGAAGCTTACACTTGTTGCGACCTGCCTTTTCGGTCTTGAGCACCTGCTCGGAGAGGAGATAGAGGCACTCGGCTACGAGCGCATTTCCACCATAGACGGCAGAATAAGCTTTGCCGCGGACGAGGAGGGCGTCGCACTTTCTAACGTATTTTTGAGGTATGCCGAGCGTATTTATATCGAGGTCGGCAGATGCCGCGCCGAGAGCTTCGACGAGCTTTTTGAGGGCGTGCGAGCTATGCCGTGGGCGGACTATATAACCAAGTGCGGTGAGTTTCCCGTTTCGGGCCACTCGATAAAGTCCAAGCTCTTTTCAATTCCCGACTGTCAGGCGATAGTTAAAAAGGCGATAGTCAAGAGTATGTCCGAGCGCTACGGAATACAGATATTCGAGGAGAGCGGGCCGCGCTTTAAGGTTGAATTTTTCATTCTGAACGACACGGCGTCGCTTATGATAGACACCTCGGGTATGCCGCTTCACAAGCGCGGATACCGTA
>JAZNFU010000024.1:0-4843 GCA_045576135.1 Eubacteriales bacterium | reverse complement strand
GTTATAGGAATTTTCTGTAAGACGATGCTGAATTTCGGTAACGGACTTATGAGAATTACCTTTGAAAATCTGCCTATCATTCTTTCGGGTATGCTGTTCGGTCCCATCGTCGGCGGTGCTGTCGGTGCGGCAAGCGACCTTATGAGCTATCTGCTCTCGCCGCAGACCTATCCGCCAAACCTTATCGTCACGCTCGGTGCCGCGGTGATAGGTGTTATCTCGGGAGTCGTTTCGCACTATATAATAAAAAAGCACAGTGTTTTGCAAACAATTATTTGCACAACAAGTGCTCACGTTATAGGTTCGATGGTGATAAAATCGATAGGCTTGTTCCAATTTTACAGTTGGGGCGTGCTTATCAGAATTCCGATTTATATCGCAATTTCGGCACTTGAAACGCTCTTGCTTTGCCTCTTGTTTAAAAATTCGGTATTTTCCTCGCTGATTGCGGGAATTATGGGAGATGAGAAAAAATGATGACCTACGATGAAGCGTTAGAATATATACACGGTATAAGCTGGAGCTTTTGCAAGCCCGGACTTGAGCGTATTGACGCGCTCTGCCGCGCTCTCGGAAACCCGCAGGACGAGCTTCGCTTCGTTCACGTCGCGGGCACTAACGGAAAAGGCTCGTTTTGCTCTATGCTCTCCTCGGTTTTGACGGCAGCGGGGTATAAAACCGGACTTTACACCTCACCCTATATTAAGGTTTTCAACGAGAGGATGCAAATAGACGGGGAAAGCATCGAAAACGAAAAGCTCATTGAGATAACCGAGAGGGTACGCCCTATTGCTGACGCGATGACCGACAAGCCGACCGAGTTTGAGCTTATCACGGCGATCGCCTTCCTTTATTTCGCCGAGGCGGGATGCGACGTCGTCGTGCTTGAAGCGGGAATGGGAGGCAGACTTGACTCTACGAATATTATAAAATCACCCGTGCTTTCGGTAATTACCGGAATAGCGCTTGACCACACCGCGTTTCTCGGTGACACTGTTGAAAAAATAGCCGGCGAAAAGGCGGGCATCATAAAGTGCGGCGCGCCGGTGCTTTTCGGCGGCGAGGATTCTGCTGCCAAGGCGGTTATCAAGACTAAAGCCTGCGAGCTTGGCTCTGAATTTTACAGCACGAAAAAAACCGAGCTTTCGGTTCACGAAGCTAATCTTTCGGGCACAACCTTTGATTATAAGCAAAGAAAAGGTGTCAAAACGAGGCTTCTCGGACTTTATCAGCCTAAAAATGCCACGACGGTTCTCGATGCAATAGATATCCTGAAATCTCGCGCATTTGAGATTAGCGAAAAAGCCGTGTGCGAGGGAATACTCGGTGCGAGATGGCCCGCGAGGTTTGAAATTATATCCGAAAATCCACTGATTATATTCGACGGAGCGCACAACCCCGAGGGTATCACCGTTGCGGTTGAAAGCGTTTCGCATTATTTCGGAAAGAAGCTTACCGTGCTTACGGGAGTACTTCAGGACAAGGATTACAGATTTATCGCAGGGGAGCTTTCAAAAATTGCCGATACGGCGTTTACCATAACGCCCGATTCGCCAAGAGCACTTTCAGCCGAGGAATATGCAAAGATTCTACTCGGATGCGGTGTTGCGGCAACCCCCTGCCCCGATATAAAATCGGCACTTTCGTCAGCCTACGATGCAGCAAAGAAAAAAGACACGGCGCTCATCTGTCTTGGCTCGCTTTATACTTACGCGGACGTGACGGCGGCGCTCGAAGCAATTAAGACCGAAGAAAAAAGAGGTTAAAATTATGCCTTATATTGAGCTTAAGACCGACAAAAAAATCTCGCGCGAGCTTGAAGCGGAGCTTATCAGCAGGTTTGGCGCGGCTATTGAAACCTTCCCCGGCAAGACCGAAAAATATCTTATGGTGGAAATTGAGGGCGAGCGCACTATGGCGTTTGCCGGCGAGATAGGAAATTGCTGTATGGTTTCAATCGACCTTCTCGGCAGCGCTACCGACGAGGTATATGCGGCTATGACGAAGCTTACCTGCGCGCTTGTTTCCGACGCCTTAAAAATCCCCGAGGACAGAGTTTACGTTAAATATTCCGAGTACAGCACTTGGGGTTGGAACGGTATCAACTTCTAAAACGCACGCATCGGCGCAGTTAATATTTCGTGGGGCGGTCAAAATATCTTTTTACTTTTCAACTTTTTTGATAAAAGGTATTGACATTCTCTTGCCGATTTGATATAATAATCGGGCAGATTAATTTAACCGACCCCGCATTTTTGGAGAAGTACTCAAGTGGTGAAGAGGCGCCCCTGCTAAGGGTGTAGGTCGGCTATACCGGCGCGAGAGTTCAAATCTCTCCTTCTCCGCCAAAAAGACTATGCAAAAACTCATAAAAAAGTGGGTAATTGCATAGCCTTTTTTCTTTGTATTTCAAAGGGTTTTGGTACTTTTTCACTATTTTTCACCCACTCTTTATCTCGTCAAAATTCTCGTCATTTTTAAAGTATTTTATTGAAAAACTCGGTAAAAGTCTCGTCAAAAGTCTCGTCAAAAAAATGCAATTCAAATAAATTAAAAATTGAGGTCCCGCAAAGCGAGACCTCTTTTCTTGTTTTTTAATATCCACAGGCTTTTAAAATCTGTTCTTTTTCGCTCTTTTCGAGCTTGTAACGAGCAAGATAATTTTTTACAATTGCCTCGCCGTGAAGATTTTTATAGCCGAGATATCCCATAATCAGATATTTTTCTGCCGGGGTTAGTTTGAGAGAAGAAACGTACTTTTGCACCTTTGCTTTCTTGCTTCCCGATATTGAGTTACCTGCTTTGTCCTTATCGGCTTTGAGGTTTGATGCGTGAGCTATCACGAGCGCAAGCTCCTCGGCATCGAGAACTCTTGCAAAGAGCGTTGTTTTCGTTTCTTCGGTATCGAGCGTTTCGTTTCTCGCTATCTCGTAGTAAACGTTATACAGGCGCCTTATCGCATCAGCCTGCGTTTCCTCGTCAGCTTTGGTAAATGCCGGGAGCTTTACAAGCTCGGCAAGCGCCGGGTGAGCCTCAGCGTAAATTGATTTGAATTTACTCTGCTCTTTTGCGCTCAGCTCGTATTCTGTGCCGTTATAGCTCATTGTATCGCCGACAGCACGTGGCAGAACGTCATAACCTTTTACGGTCAAGCGGTTCAGCGCTTCACGAGATTTTTCGTCCTCTATCGCTCCGATGCGCTCCCCGGTCACTATGCCAAGTATGGTAGACACAAGGTCGTCGTCGCCCTTTTCTATCGCTTTGGCAAGGTCCTTGTTATAGGACTGCTTATAGAACAGGTCGTCAACCCTATACTTAATATTGTCGTTAAAACCGATTATGGAATATATGACGTTATAAGCATTTCGCATAGGAACGCCGAGCGTGTGACCGCCGGCATATATAACCTTACGTATCAGAGTTGCGGTCTGACGTGTGTCAGCTTCGCCTTTTGCTACATCCTCTGCGTATTTGGAAACTCCCCTACAAGCTTCAAGCAGGTCATTAAGCGCAGCTAAAGAAAAATCCTCTAATCCGTAGCCGGACATATAATAATCGTGAAGATGACTTATGTATGGAAGTGCGCTTATCATATTTCCAAAAACATCAGTGCCAACAGATTTTGCGATATCCTCAGCCGTTTCATCATCGTCAATACGGTGGTACAAGGCTCTGAACAGCAAGGCTATTCCGGCAGTCCATACCGCAGTACCGACCAAAGCGGAGCAGTCCCTTGCAAACTGTTTACCGGTTTTCTTTATTTCCCTGTCAAGCTCTTCGATTCTCTTAGCATCGCCTTTTTCTTTAGCTATTTGTTTCTTTTGACGCAGTATATGAAGCTTACATCCAGAATAAATAGGTTTGCAAAATACCTGCAAGGCATCAGACGTCATTGTAGTCAGCTGACGTTCGTATGCACTATCAGAACGCATCGCCGCTGATTTTGTGGTAACAAGCGCATTCTGCTGTGTAAGAAAGAGCGTTTCATCAAGAAGCTTGCCTGCGGCAATCTTGTTTTCTTCGGTACCGATTTTAAGACCTTTTTCGGCTTCTATCTGCACCTGCGCCCAGCCCCACTCTGTCTGTACAATCTTACGGTCCATCCAAGAGATACCGCTCATCAGCAAATCCCCGATTTTGTCCGTTTTGGCAAACACAGCATTTTTGCGGTCTATATTTGCCATAGCGTTAAACAGTTCATTGTCGTTATTTCGTATTCTTGCAAGCGCCGAATACTTATCCACGTCATTTGTTTTATACCGGGCATATTTAAATCCTCTCAATAAATGCCTTGGATTTAATATACTCATAGCCGATATAAGCGAAGCTGTCTGATTCGCTATTGTTTTGGGATTTGCTGCAAGCATAGCCTTTACGCTATTGCCACGAAGCATTGTTGCAAGGTCGCTCTGTCTTCCGTGATTTCTGCCCTGTATATCCTCAAAAAGCTCTATGTAGAACCGCTCAAAAGATGTTGTTTTGCTTTCACCGTGCTTTTTTGCTATCCTTGCATTTGCAAAATCGTTACGAAGCTTTTTGAGAAGCGTATCGGGATTTTTATAATCACCGTTTGCGCTAAGGTGTAAACGCACCTTAAAATTATGTATTACAGGTGATACGTACACATAGTTTGCAAGACCGTTGATGTACCGTTCAAGCAGAACTGTATCAGGTAATATAAAGAGCGCTGAGGGACTGTCCTCTCTATGCTTGTTAAAGGAAGCTGCTCTGCCCTTGTCATCTACCGAAAAGCCGC
The DNA here is from genome assembly GCA_045576135.1 of Eubacteriales bacterium. Lineage (GTDB taxonomy): Bacteria > Bacillota > Clostridia > Oscillospirales > CAG-272 > UBA1740. The sequence goes on along the minus strand of JAZNFU010000024.1, from coordinate 87 downwards.
CGATTTCCAAAACAATATTGTCACGCACTAACGTATAATGATAACCGCCCTCTTCGTCGAGTCTGCTATAACCAAGTCGGAGGCCAA
>JAZNFU010000023.1:0-2449 GCA_045576135.1 Eubacteriales bacterium | reverse complement strand
TTCACCTATAATCTCGACACTAACAACGTTATTGCCGGTGGTAATGAGGTTGTTCTTCATACCGATGGTTATTATTACATTAAGGGCGCTGACGGTAACGCCGACCTTTCCAAGCCCGTATACGCCGACTTCAGCTTCGCGACCAGCATCTTTGGTCAGCCGATATTCGTTAGCGACTCTGCTGTCGTTGCGGGTAAGGTTAAGCGTGACCTTATAAGTATGGGAGCGTTTGACTTTACGAAGACCGAGGTTGATATTGAGGCTATAACCCACCTTGTCGATTACGCAGCAATCGTGCTTTGCGAGTTTGCGGAGCTTAAGGATTCCGAAATTGAGGCTGAATTTGCCTCGAATCACGCCGAGCTGAAGGCGCTTCGCACGACTCTTGCGACGAAGATTGCCGCTTGGGACCTTGAGGCGATGAAATCCTTCCTTAAAAATACCGACTTTGATTCGCTCGTTAAGTTTATAAGAAATAACGTAGACGGCGCGGGTGAGAATAAGGCCTCCTTCAAGGCGATTCTTGACGATTACGATGCGAAGCTTAAGGCTTATTCGGACGCTCTTACGGCTTACGAAAAGAGTAACAGCGCGCAGAATAAGACCGCGCTCGATACTGCGACGGCGGCACTTGAGGCTGTTGAGGCTCAGATTAAGAGCTGCGTTAACGATACGATTTTGGCATCCGACACGCTTATCGTTAATATGTTCAAGAAAAACGGATTTACCAACGCAACCTCCTACGTTGACAGCTACACGATAAGCAAGCTTTCTGCGGAATATCTCAGAACCGACGGTGAGGATGCCGACCTTTATCCCGACGCACTCACGATAGGCACCTCCGCCGTTCTTTGTAACTGGATTGAGGCTGAGGTCGACGAGGACCTTCGTAACTCCTTCGAATACGACGATGAGTATCAGGCATTCCTTGAGGCGTACAGAATCGACGATATCAAAAATCACAAATACCACGGTGAAAAGGGTGCTGAGGATATGACCGACGATATTCTTTGGTACGTTGAGAACAGACTTATTACCGACGCCACCGAGGGCGAGGAGCTTTACGCCTACGGATGCGTTCGCGTTGATGAGGATCTTGCCGAAATTCTTCTCAAGCTTATGGACTATTACACCTTCTCTAACGTAGAAAACTCTTGGGTTAAGCTCTGCTACTACTGGCAGACCTTTGAAGCTCCCGTGGAAAACTAAGACTTGATTAAAAGTGGGGGTTGATGCGAAATCGATGCGTCAACCCCTATATATGTAATCTTATCTTTGCATTTTAGAGCAAGAACGGAGAAATAATGAAAAAATTAATATCAATTTTAATGGCGCTTACCGTGACCTTCAGCTGTGTTTTTGTATCCTGCGGCCCCGATGAAGAGGTCTGCACCTCGCACGTCGATATCGATAATAATTATCTGTGCGATAATTGCGGTGAGCAGCTTCCCGATACGCGAATGAATTATACGGTAACCGTAAAGAACGGCGCGGGTGAGGCGCTTTCCGACGTTATGGTTATGATATACGCCGAGGACGATACCGAAATGCAAAATCGGCTCACGATGAAGCGCACTAAGTCCGAGGGCGTCGTAAGCTTCACGCTTGAAGCGGGTACGTACCTCGTCGAGCTGAAAAACACCAAGGACGAGCGGCTTGAATACGACGTTGAAAAAATAATGCTCACCGAGGCGCGCCCGAATCTTTCAATGACCGTTCTCGACGGCTTCACCGAAAAGGAGGAAACCGATAGAGGACAGGCTGACAAATTGGGCGTCGGAAGCTATGAGGTGGACTTTACTGCCGGCGATATAACCTATCTTGTATTCGTACCCACGAAGGCGGGCGTATATGAGTTCAGTATCAATTCGAATACGCAGGTTGAGCTTGGATACTACGGAAGCCCCGCGTATATTCTCGACTACGATATCACCGACCCGGATAGCAGGGTGGATAGCGCTACTATCAAAATCACCGTAACCCACGAGGAAATCGGCATCGGCGGCTCGGGAACGACCAAGCGCGTTATCGGCATTAGAGGAAAGAACGGCGCGGGCAGCGGTATTATTACGGTTAAAAAGATTGGCGACGTTCAGCTTATCCCCGAGAGTGAAGCGCCCATACCGCAGGGACTTACCGAGTATTCCTATCGCGGCGGTGTGCCCGAAAATATCAATATCACCATTACCGGTTTTTCTAAAAAATATGCAGCCGTATATAACGAGGACGACGGATACTACCACTTGTGCCTTGAGCACGATAAGGACGACCCCGCTCACGAGTGTAATAAAAACGGTCCGGTGATTTACGTCCGTCTTGCCTCGGATGACGGGTATCTTAATTTTGCCGCAATGCTTGAAGCGGGCAACGGAATGAAATGCGGAATATACAACGCCGAGGGCGTGTTACTTGAACGCCGCGACTACACCGAAATGATGCAGGCGTACGT
>JAZNFU010000022.1:0-1680 GCA_045576135.1 Eubacteriales bacterium | reverse complement strand
TGGTTATGAGTTTTTCTGTATTCGTTAAAATGCTCTTTAATCTTCGGGTCAAGCTCGTAGCCGTATTTTTCAAGGCTCTGCTCCGCCATTCTCGTACCGCCGTAAAGGTTTACGATTCTCTTGAGGGGAGCATCGGTCTGAAGACCTACAATAACCTCGTTTTCCTTGTCTATATAGCCGGGCGCGAAATTGCATATTCCCGAAATTTTCTCGGTTTCAACGTCGAGCACTCCGCGCTTTTGCTCCTCGGCGAGCAGCTCGAGGCATTTATCCCAAACCCTTTGTGTTTTTTCGGTAATTCCCGAAAGGAAGGAAGAATCTCCCTCGTAAAGAGTGTAGTTTTTCTGGATAAAGTCACGCACGTCAATTATTTCTTGCCAGGTGCCTGAAACGAATTCTTTTCTTTCCATAGTTTTGTATCCTCAATTTCTATTCATATCCTTGAAATGCTTTTGCTCAAGCTCCGCGCATTTTTCGCTCGACATCTGCTCAACGCGGGGAAGCGGCTCGGCTAAGCCAAGCGCGCGGTACTTGTGCGCTCCGAGCGTGTGATAGGGTAAAAGCTCCACGCCGACGGCTGTGGGAACGTTCTTTTCGATATATTCGCGAAGCGATATCATATACTCGTCGGTGTCGTTTATGCCCGGCACGACAACCTGTCGCACCACGGTTTTTACCTTGCTTTTCGCGAGGGCACGCATAAATTCCTCGGTTGTTTCTATATTTCCGCCGCATATTTTTCGATAGCCCTCGGCGTCGACCGCCTTAACGTCGTAAAGCACGAGGTCGGTATAAGAGAGAATTTCGCCGTAATCGCCAAGCCCGACGCCCGCCGTATCAAGACAGGTGTGTATCCCGCACTCGCGACAGCCCTTGAGAAGCTCGCACAAAAACTCCGGCTGAAGCAGCGGCTCGCCGCCCGAAAAGGTAACGCCGCCACCGCTTTTTTCAAAGTAAGGCTTAAAGCGAAGCAGCTTTTTCATAACCTCGCCCGAGCCGTATAGCTTACCGCCCGTAAGGCTGTGAGTTTCGGGGTTGTGACAGAATACGCATCTTATAGCGCAGCCGGCAAAAAACACGACCGCTCTGATTCCCGGACCGTCAACGAGACCCATTGATTCTATCGAAGTTATCCTACCGTTTACCATAAAACCTCAAAATATCAATCTTTGTTAATTTTTTCACCATAGGACAAAAAAAGAGCCCCAAACACTAAGGAGCCCAGGCGCACGGCAGATTTCGTTAGGCAAGAGAAATAATCAAAGCTCGCTCTAAAGCCTGAATTTCAGCGCTTTCGGCACTTATTGCCTAACAGACGGTCATACTCCACGTGGTAAGCTCCACTAACGCCAGTCGTATGACCGATATTGAACGTGATTGTACGCGTGGTGCGCGATTAAAGCTGCGTATTACCGCTCGCGTATATACAGTATACTACACTATGCGTCGTTTGTCAATAGTATTGTCAAAATAAAGATGCTTTTGTCGATGATTTTTTCAATATATAGTGGATTGACAAAAATTTAACACTATATGTATTGTTTCTACCGCCCATTCACTGCGCGTTGCACGGCTCTTTTGCAAGCGGTGGATTTTTGATTTTTAAGAGAGCTTCACCCACTTTTTTCAAGAGTTTTTCAATAGTTTATTTTATACACTTGACAAAAAATTAAAAATAGT
>JAZNFU010000021.1:0-3049 GCA_045576135.1 Eubacteriales bacterium | reverse complement strand
CGCCTGCCACGCTCTGAAGCCCTTAATTATAATTTCGGCAACCTCGTCGGGAGCTATGTAGGTGGTATCTACGACGAGATCGTAGTTGGTCAAATCCTTTATATCGACGCCGTACATTTCGCTATAGCGCTTCTTCTCGCTCGCGCGTCGGGACAGCGTTTCCTTTACGGTTTGCTCAAGCGTGCTCGCGTGCTCACCGGCTCTGTTCGCGTTCATAATGCGGTACGCGCTGGTTTGCACGTCGGTCGAAAGATATACCTTGAACGTCCCGCGCGTGAAATGCCACGCCATTCTCGAATCGATTATCAAAAATCTCTCGTCGTTCGAAAGCGCGCGCAAGCCGTCGTCTATTTCGGTATCGATTTCCGGGTGTGTTTCCATATAGACGTTCAATTCCACAACGCTCATTCCGTGCCGCTCGGCAACCGAACGCACTATCGCGCCGGTGTGGTAATACTCGGCTCCGAGTCTTTCTATAAGTATTGACGACACGGTGCTTTTTCCGCTACCGAGATCGCCCGCGAGTGATATCTTATCCTGCATACCGTACTCCCTAAATAAAATTAACTTTAATATTATAATATATTTTCGCGCAAATGTCAACCGTTTTTCCGCGTTTTCGGCATATTTTGAGTTATATTCGGTTTTGATATATTTTGCCGCATAAATTTCAAGGCAAGGATGCCGCTTTTGCACGGTGCCCTCGCCCTGTTTATACGGATATTTTTATTATTTTGAGTTGCGGTTTAGCTCGTACGGCTTTTTGACTACGGAAAAGCTATCCGTACACTCCGCGCATATCTGCCCGTCGCAGCATACCGAAACGGTTGGGGAATCATAGCCGCTAAAGCGTACGTTTTTCATAGTGATTTTGGAAAATCTTGCAGCCTCAATCACGTCCGCCGCCTCAAAGCCCGACCTTGCCCCGATATTTACGTTCTCAAGCGTCAATTCAAACGGAAGCGTATCGTCCGCGTAAATATAAGTAGACTCGCAAACGCCGCCGAAGCTGCAATTTTTAAACGTGACCGATGCAAGCGGCGTACCGCTACACCAAATATGGTTACCGAAGTTTATATGGAACACGGCGTCTACGCTATCGAATTTCACGCCGTCGAATACTATATTGCCGGGTGTAGCAAGCGGAACGTAGCGGGTATCGCAATAGTAAAGAAAGGCTGTCAGCGTATTTCTTCGGCACTCGTGCGAGGCGGCGTGTCTGCATTTCTTTTCCTCGTCGGTCAATTTAAACCTGTGACAAAAGAGCGAGTCGCCCGACTGAGTGCAATCGCTTATATACACGTCGGTGCCGCCAAAGCGGAACACGCTGCACGCGGTACTGAAATCGCACCCCCGAACCTTGACGCCAAGGCTTCCGTAGCCCGCTATACAGTCGTCACCGGTGTGCAAGGTGCAATCCGAAATTTCGACGTTCTTGCATACGAATATATCTATTCCGTCGTGACCGCCGAGAACCTTCACGCCGTTTATACTTACGTTTTCACAGGCAAAGAGCGCGTGCGCCCAGTTTGCGCTGTTTTTAAGCGTATATCCCGAAAGAATTACGTTTTTGCAGGATTTCAGATTTACGCCGTGCGGGCCTCTGTATCCCTCCTCGCCGTCGCCGTCCCAGCAATCAACGCCGTCGATATAGCTGTATTTTTCTCCTATAACGGCTATATTTTCAGCACCGACGGCTTTAATTACGGCACGGTTCCAACGGCTGTACGAATCGGTATCCGCAATTATTCGATTGGTAGCGGGGGGATAGTTTTCTTCAAGATTTTGCAAATCGTCGGGGACGTTTGAATAATCCTCGGCGCGCTCGCTGCCTACGAGCATCGCTCCCGATAAAAGTCGGAGCGTTACGTTTGAGCGAAGCCATATTGTACCAACGCGAAAAATCCCCTCCGGCACGACGACCTCGCCACCGCCGGCAAAATGGCACGCATCGATTGCCGCCTGGATTGAAGGAGTTGACAGGGCGTCGCTTTCCACCGCTCCGAATTTCGTTATATCCGCTATCATACGACGTACACCTCACCGAATTTATTTACAACTTAATTTTACCACACACGAGGACGAAAGTCAATTATAAACGGAGGACAAGCTTTTATAATTACGGAGATTAAAATTTTCCGAAAAAGGCTGAATAAAAGAGCATAGCGAGGCGGAAAATAAATACAGAATTCGAAATGAAAGGAATGAATCTCCTGATGGAAAAGAAAATCAAATTCACAGAAAACCCAACAGCATCAAAAATCGTATACGCAATCGTAGTAGCCATCCTCGCAATAAGTGCAATAGTCGTCGGAATTATATCCGCCGCATCTACGAAGGATGATACTCCCGACGATAACGGGGGCACCGTACAGACTCCCAACGAGGACGAAACGCCCGACGACACCGACAAGGAAAACGAGGCGCTCACCTTCACCTCGCCCGCCGTTGGCACTCTCTCCGCACAGCACAGCGCGACGGTACCCGTATTTTCCGAAACGCTCGGCGCGTGGCGAATTCACACCGGCATAGACGTATGTACCGAAGAAGGTGCTGACGTATACGCCGCAGCAAGCGGAGAGGTTACCAGAATTATCACCGACGGACTTCTCGGTCTTACGGTGGAAATCACGCACTCCGATACCGTAAAAACCATCTACTCCAACCTCGCCGACGACGGCTCAATATCGGTTTCGGTAGGTGACAGTGTAAGCCGCGGTGACAAAATAGGCACGGTAGGCGACACCGCGATTTCCGAGCTTGCGAAGGAAGCTCACCTTCATTTTGAGATGCTCGTAAACGGCACGTCGGTTAATCCGCTCGACTATATCACCGAGGAATCTCAAAAGACTTCTCTTGGAATCGACAGCACGGAAAAGGCGTAATACTCGCCGTATTTGACAATTTTCGTTTACAAAAAGCGTGCTTGAATTACTCAAGCACGCTTTTTTTACAATTCTGTTTTTTCGAGATTTCGTAAAAGCACCTCGCGTCCGCGCCAAGCAAAAGCACGCCTTTTAAATTCGTCCTCGCTCATTTTAGAAAGAAT
>JAZNFU010000020.1:0-5834 GCA_045576135.1 Eubacteriales bacterium | reverse complement strand
CGAAGGCGTCGGATATGCTGTTGGCGCGGAAGAATATCCAGGCAAACGACACGAGCGCGAAGGTCAGCGCGGTTCGCAAAACGCCGACGGCACGCCCACGCGGCTCAAGACCGATACGAACGAGCAATGCGTTCCTTTTTTTATAGGTAAGCTCACCGACTATGCGATAGAGGGCGTGGAGCGCACCCCAAAGAACGAAGGTCCAGTTAGCTCCGTGCCAAAGTCCCGAAAGCAGAAATACCGCCGAAAGATTGAAAAGCATACGGCAGCGTCCGCGGCGGTTGCCGCCGAGGGGAATATATAGGTAGTCGCGAAACCACCCCGAGAGCGAAATATGCCATCTCGCCCAAAACTCCTTTACGGTTTTTGCGCTGTACGGGCGGTCAAAGTTTTTCATAAGCCTGATGCCCATAATGCGCGCCGCGCCGATGGCGATGTCGGTATAGCCCGAAAAGTCACAGTATATCTGAAGAGCAAACATCACGGTTGAAAGAATCAAGGCGGGTGCGGTTGCCTCGCCGGGATTATTGTAGACCGAGTTGACGTACCCCGCCAAAATATCCGCGACGGCGACCTTTTTGAAAAAGCCGACGAGCATATGCATAGCGCCGCGCTCAAAATCAGCCTTATTGAATTTATGCTTGCACTTAAGCTGAGGAATAAGATTGGTCGGGCGCTCGATGGGACCGGCGACGAGCTGTGGGAAGAAGGAAACGAAAAGCGCGTAAAGCATAAAGCTGCGCTCCGCTTTTATATCCCCACGGTACACGTCGATAACGTAGGAGAGCGTCTGGAAGGTATAAAAGGATATTCCGACCGGCAAAACGAGGTCAAGCTCAAGGGGTGTCGGACTGCCGCCGAAAAGAGCTATAAGCCCCACGACGCTGTCCGAAAGGAAGTTGAAATACTTATAGAAAAACAGCACTCCAAGACAGACGGCAAGCGTAAGCGTGAGCATAAGCCGCCGCACGCCGAAGCTCCTCGCGCGCTCGATAACCCGTGCCGAAAGATAGGACACGAGCGTCGTCAAAAGAATAAGCGGGATAAGCTCAAGCTGATAACAGCCGTAGAAGTAATAGCTCGCTATAAGAAGCAGCGGCACCCTCGCTCCCTTTGGCAAGAGGAAATAAAGAAGCGCCACTATGGGATAGAATATCAGAAATTCCCAAGAGTTAAAGGACATCGCCGTCACCCCGCTTTCGAATATTCAAGCTGACTCTGTCAAAAACGAAGAACGCAAGCTGACGCAGAGCGAGCGATATCATATACAGCATAAGCACGAGGCGAAGCTGTGCTCCGAAATACAGAAGCGGCAGGCTTGCCACCGCGTGCGCGGCAAGGCAAAGCAAGGATATTGGCGTGGATTTCGATTTAAAAACGGCACAAAGAATATGTAGCGCAGGTATGATTATTATACACAAAAGCATAATTATGTTAAATAACGTTTGCATTTTTTCTCTCCTTCGTGCCGTTTCTATAGTTTTTTCGCATCAAGCGTTATTCACCTTGATGCTATTTTAAAATGCGTTTTTTGCGTGAATTCAATTCTTTTCGATGCTTATTTCGTACTTTGGCGTCGCATCGTCAGAGCTTTCGAAAAGACACCCCTCAAATTGCTTGCCCTCGTCGAAGATACCCTTTATATCCTCTATACCGAGCGCGTCCGCCAAGTCGCAGTAGAGTCTGTAGGTGCGAAGCGTTCTTCCGTAATCGTTAAGGTGGAAGGCGCAGTCGTAGAAATATTCGTGGTGGAATACGTAGCTTATCGACTCGCCGATAATACCGTTTGCCGACGAGTAGGTCGAAAGGATAAGCGCGTCGTAGGCGACGAGCGCCTCGGCGGATTTCGCGGTATCCGCAAGCGCGGACTCGTCAACCGGAGCAAAGGCAAAGTAAACGGTGGCACCCGTCGCGCGTATTTTCGAAAATTCTCTGTTCATAGCGTCGGCAAAGCGCGAGTCGGTGAAGTCGCACCAGTTGTTATCGTTTTCGTCGCGCCAATCCGACTCAAGCGCGGATTTTACCATATTATTCATAGTAACCGTGTAGCTGTCGGTATAGCCCTTGGTGCACTGTGAGCGATAAGCCTCGCGGTCGGCTCTTATACAGTCTCCCCCGGTTGTGATTTGGTCGTATTCGACAATCTGCTCGTAGGTGCGCGGAGCGAGTCCGTAGCGGTAGCTTTGGTTAAAATCGGCAAACGCGCCGAAGACGTTTTCATAGTTTGAGATATCTATATCGCGGAACAGATTATACATTCCCTCAATATCGCGAAGCGTTTTGTAGTAAAGCGTATTTTCGCCCATCATATACGAGCTGTTTTCGGGGGACATAAGCACGACGTCGCCCGAGTGGGTGTACTTGCTCACCGCCTCAAGATATATAAGTCCGTTGGTGGTTCTCGTAGTACCGAGGTTTATAACCGTATAATCCCGAAGAAGTGCTTCAAGATAGGCTGTCGAAAGTCCCTGATAAACCGACGAGCCGCCGATGACTATCACGCGGTTTTGCTCCTCGGTCGCGAGAAGCTTCATAAGCTTGTAGGCAAAAGCGCCCTCCATCGTATGCGTATATCTCGGAGCAATAGTGGCGTTGACGTAAAGATTTTTAAGGCTCGTGTAGGACGCCCCGTCAAGCCAGCCGTCAGTGATGCTGTAAATTCCGTCGGGGTAGTAAACCGTGGTAAGCGAATCACAGCCGACGAAGGCGCCGTCCTCGATTTTCAGGATTCGCCGTCCCATAACGAGCGTTTCGATATCCTTGTTTTCAAACGCGCCCGCCGCAATTGCGGTAACGTACTTTCCGTCTATCGTTTCGGGGATAACGACGGTCGCATCATTGCCGCCGTAAGCGGTTATCATAAGTCCGGATTTTACCCAATGCGGTGCTTTTTCGGCGTTCGTGCCGCTCGGCATCGCGTACTCGAAATCAACCGTTTCAAAGTAAGCGGCGGGGGTTTGCTCCGCCCATATACAGTAGAGCGTCGGCGCGCTTTCAAGTCGGTTGATATGGAACTTCGAGCCGAGGCTGTAGCTCTCGCCCGTGCCGTCAGGGTGGGTGTTGTATTCCTTTAATATATATCCGTCGCGCAAGAATACTCCGTCGTCCCAGAACAGCGACGCCGCGCTCGCCGACTCAAAATAATCGGACTTCAGCGTAACCGTGAGAATATCGCCCGAAAGGCTGACGTCGTAATAATCGTCGGCGGTGTAGTTCGAGCTGTTTTTATTCACCTCGCCGCCGTTAAGGTCGTAATTATACGCGACAGCCGACGAATAGTTGGCGTATATCATAACGTCGCCGTCCGCATCAGCCATATCGGGACTCAGACGGAAGGTGTAGCTTCGCTCGCTCGACGCAAGCTCGCCGCCGTACTCGTACTGTGCACCGAAGCTCCAGCCGAGGAATACGCGTGAGCCGTCCTTCGCCTCAACCGTTATCTCCGTGCCCGCATAGACCGACTTGAGCGAGCCGACGCTGCTCTCGTCCTCCGCGCCGCCGTTAAAGTAGAAGGTATATTTTTTCGTGGTGTCGTAGTCAAGCTTTTCAAGCGTGAACTCAACTCTTACGTCCGAGCTGACGTCCGCGACGGTGAGCCTTCCCGTATTCCTGTCGTACTCGCCCGCCGAAACCGAGAGAACGGCGTAGCTGGGGTCGACCTCCACGCTAAAGACGGCGTTGCCGCCCTCCTTTACGGTCTGCGGATTTTGAGAGCCTACGGTAAGTCCCTCGCACTCAACCACCATTACCTTATAATCCTTATCATCGCCCGGCTCGCCCGGTGTGCTCGGTGTGCAAGCCGCAAGAGCGGCGCATAGAGTCAAAACGAATGCAAGAAGCAGTTTTTTCATACGTTTACCTCCAAAATGTATCTATACGTTTACAAAATAGTCTGTTTTATTCTAAAAATCGTTATCTAAAAGCCGCGTGCCGTCGCGCGAGCGTGCGGCTGTTTTTCGCATCTAAGAGCCAAAGCTCACGCCCTCGGCGTACTCCAAGAATTCCCCGAAAGCACCCTCGCCTCTATCGGCGGTCGTTATAAAGCTTACGACGAAGTAGGCGTTGGGTACGGCGTAAAAGCTCAGAAGGAAGAAGAACTCATCGCCCGAATTCGACTCGCGCGTGTAGCTGTAATAGGGGATATCTCCGTTTTTGTAAACCTCTGCCGTAACGTCGGTTAAGCTCTTGTAAAATTTGGCAAATTCAAGCTGTGTCAGAAGCGGCGGTATGCCCTCGTCGAAAGCCGCCTCCTTTGAAATGCGCGAGAGCGTAACGAGGGCGAAGTCGCTCGCCACCGTCAAATCCGCCCCCTCGGCACTCGACAGACTGAAGACGGTTGCCCTGCCCTCGCCGTCGTATATTACGAAGGGACCCGCGCTATCGACGCGCGAAAAATCGTCGGGAAGCGTCAGGGTAATCTCGCAATGCGAAAAGCTGTTCGGCTTTTCACAAGCCACGAAAAAGAGCAAGGAGAAAAGAGTCAGCGCCAACACGGCGTTTTTTAATATTTTCACTTTATCACCTCAAGTATATCGGTGGGCGAATAGAAGAGGCGTCCGCCAGCCGTCCTAAGAGAATCGGGGGATTCGTAGCCCCAGCCGACAGCACCGACGACTCCCGCGCCCGCGTTTTTGCCGGTAAGTATATCGCCCGACATATCGCCGAAATAGGCAATCTCACAAGGCTCAACGCCAAGGCGCGCCGCCATATCGAAAAGCCGCGTCGGGTCGGGCTTCAGGGGAAAGTCGGGAGTCGCGCCCCACACCTCCGAAAAGGCGTCCCCGAAAAAGTGTCGGGTAACCGCGACGGTCGCCGCGTGCGGCTTGTTTGAGAATACGCCGAGCGAAATTCCGTCGGCGCGGAGCCGTGCGATAAGCTCGGGCACCGAGTCGTAGGGCCTCGTGAGATAAAAGGGGTCCGAGTCGTACGCCCGCTTATAGTCAAGATAGACTCGTTCGAAAAGCCCGTCGTCCCCAAAAGCGCCCACGTACCTCATACATTTTTTAATCAAATCCCGCGCACCGCCGCCGACGTTTTTCTGTACCTCTGCCGTCGGGATTTCGGGAAAGCCATATTTTTGAAAAGTTTCGTTTACATAATACGCTATCGTATCAATGGTATAGAGCAGCGTACCGTCAAGATCGAATATACAAGCTTTAATCATTTTTACCTTCAAATTTTAGTGAGCTTGGCGTAGGTTGCCATAAGCCTTTTGGTTTCACCGGAGTCGAATTTCACCTCGTAGAGCACGTCGCCGCCCATATCCTTTGCCGAGATTATAACGCCCGATTTGAATATCGGGTGCTCGACGCGAGTGCCGACGGCGAGCTTTTCTACGCCGAAGCTTCCCGCGCTCTTTTTCACGGGCGAAGCGTTTGAAATCGACGCCCCACGGCGCATCTCGCTCATACCGCCGCCGAAGCCGCCCGAATTTCCTCTAAAGCCGCCCGACGAGCCGGAATAGCCGCCGAAGCCGCCCGAATTTTCTCCGAAGCCGCCCGACGAGCCGCCGAAGCGAGCAGCACCGAAGCTTCCCGCACGGTCGTTCGGCATAAATCTGCGTTTTGGCGTGACAAGCGTTATAAGATTTTTCGGTATCTCCTCGCGCACGAATTGCGAGAGTCTGCCGCGAGCGCTTCTGCCGTAGAGTATACGGTCGCGGGCATAGGTTATATAAAGGCGCTCCTTGGCGCGCGTTATGGCAACGTAGGCAAGCCGCCTTTCCTCCGAAAGCGCATCCTTGTCAAACAAATTCTGCTGTGAGGGAAAAATTCCGTCCTCCATTCCCGCGAGGAAAACGGTGGGGAATTCAAGTCCCTTTGCCGAATGTATGG
>JAZNFU010000019.1:0-3407 GCA_045576135.1 Eubacteriales bacterium | reverse complement strand
AGCAGGTCAACGAGATAGTCAATCTGTTCGGTAGAACAGCCGTAATTTCCGCTGACCGTCGAAAGCTCCGCGCCGTCGTCTATCAGCTTTTGCAAATACTCGTCGGTGATGTCCGAAGCTCCGACTCTGTCACCGTTATGGCTTATTTTCATAAGCTCTCCGAAAGCCGCGTAGTCCTTATCCTGCAGAAGCTGTAAGCACTTTTCGGCTCTTGCACACTCGGATATTCCAAAGAGTGCAACGCCACGCAGCTCGTAAACTCCGGGATCCTTGTGCGATGCAAAAATTTTGCTAATGCTGTCCGCATATTCGGGGAGAAGCGCCTTTATGCTGCCTCTGGTCACCGTTTCGGGTATCGCTTGAAGAATTTTATAGATATCGCCGTGCGGCTTTATTTTAGCAACGTCGCGAAGCTCGGCGAAGTTGTATTCGGGGAATAGCTTTTTGATAAGCATAAAGGCAAATTCGTAAGAGGCGATTTTTGCGTTGAATTTGTCCTTGCTGCCCTCGGATTTTTTTGCCTTTATCATACTGTTTGCAACGAGTACGGCGTATTTATCCGAAAATTCAACGTCGCTTACTACGCTGAACGGCTTGAAGCCTATATGAACGACTCGTCCGCCACGACCGCATTTCATAGCTGCCTGGTCACCCGCGCCGCCTCGAGAGCCTACGAACCATTCGCCCTCGCCGCAGAGGTTAATAAAATCGTTATCGGTAATGTTCAATGCGTTAAGAGCCACGACCGCCTCCATAACCGCAACCACTATGCTCGACGAGGATGAAAGTCCCGCCGCAACGGGTATAGTTCCTCCTGCGACCATATCCATTCCGCAAATATCGTCACTGAATTCAAATTGTGCTCGGAGAATAGAGCTTTTGACGTAGTTGCTCCAATCCCCCATCGTTTTGGTAAGCTCGTTTTTCACTCTTTCGTCGCCAAGATAATCGAGCCACGCATCGTATTTCGTATTTCCGAGTGCTTGCTTTATGGAGAAGCTTCTTTCGGGATATGCGCCGTCGAGGTTTGCGATATTAACCGTATCGTCATCTCTCGAGGACGACACGAAAACGGTATCCTTATCGGTCGTTATGACGTTAATAGAGCCGCCTTGGTGGTCAATATGTCTGCCCATAAGATTTATTCTGCCGGGCGCTCTGGTTATGACGACACGCTTGTCACCGTATTTTTCAATGAACAGCTCTAATATCTTTATATATCTTTGTTTTTGTGTTTCCTTTTGTTCGCCGTAAAGCGTCGAGAAGTAATCGTCGTTTTTGCCCGCCTTGATGTCGGCTACGAAGCCGCTCGCCGTCCGCATAAAATACTTGGAGATTGCTTTAAGCTCGCTTTTTGTGGAATAGGTCAGCATATCAAGCGGATTTTTGATTTCGTGAACCACAGCGTCGTTGGTTGAAGCGAATTTCTCAAGAGCATCGGTAAGATAAATTTCGCCCTGAGCATTGTTAGCACCGAGCGTGCTTATTATCTTAACAGCTTCTTCAATATCAAAGCAATAAAGTCCCGCATTTGCGTATTTCGTGGAAAGCACCTCGTCCGCCGTGAATTCCTTACCGCAAAGGGTAACCGTACCGCACGGTTTTTTCTCCTTTGCTTTCTTTATGACTTTAGCACCCTTTTGAGCGTTAATGCCGGTGCTCTTTACAACGTCCTCGTACTCGGCTTCGTCGTACGAAGCGAGCTTCATAAGAACGGCGTCTGCAAATTCGACTATTCCGTACGGCTTGCTGTCAAGCACGACGACTCTGCCGCCGCTAAAGTTAGCCGATATCGGTTGGACGCCCCATACCGCCTTTGCCGCTTGGGATTTTTGTAAAAGCTGCTCAACGACCGAGGGGGCGATAACCTTGTCACCCATAGAGATGATAACCGGACCCGTGTGTCCCACCGTGAGCAACGCCTTAAGACCGCACATAGCGGCGTGTCCCGTGCCCTTTTGCTCCTTTTGGTAAGCGTAGACCACACCGTCCACACCGTCAAGACAATCCATAACGCTGTACGCCTGGTGTCCGATAACGATTACAAAACGGCTGACCCCCGCTTCCTTCATATTGAATATTATTCTTTTTAAAGTAGGAATTCCGGCGCAGTCAAAGCAAACCTTGTTTTGAGAATTATCGTTCATTCTCGTTCCGCGACCGGCGCAAAGAATTATGGCAGCAGCGTTCATAGCTATTCTCCCTAAAGGACCGATTTTTTCAGTGTACTTTGACCATTATAGCATAATATAAAATAAAATACAATAACAACGGTGAAAAAATTGATAATTTTTAGCAATTTCCAGCTTCTCGGCTTACCTTGCGTTTATCCAGCTATGCAATCTCCAATTTGAGCTTTCAAATTCGAATACACCGACGGTGCAATTTTTACAGCATACGTTTTTGGAGCTTACGGGTGCGCCGATAATTTGCGAAAGAAAGGCTCTTAGCCATCCCGCGTGTGTGAAAACCGCGACGGCTTCGCAATCGAGTGCTTCGAGCATTTTTTTGAATTTTGAAATTCTTTCGAGAAATCCGGCTTGCGTTTCGCCGCCGAATTCGGCGTAGCCGATTTGTGAATAGCTCTGGCGCTCGTCCTTCCCAAAGACCGATAGCGGCTGATTTTCAAGGCTTCCCATTTTTATCTCCCGCAAAAGCTCGGTAGACTCGTATTCGCAGTTCGGAATTACCGCCTTAGCGGTTTCTTCAGCTCTTTGCAGGTCGCTTGAGTATATTTTGTCGAAAGCGATACCCCGAAGTGTATCGCCGACCGTCTCCGCCTGACGCATTCCGAGCTCGGTTAGCGGCGCGTCGTACCAACCGGTCCAAAGCTTTCCGAGGTTGTTTTCGCTCTCGCCGTGTCTAATTATGTAAACGAGCATTTTATTCGCTCCTTTTCGGGAATCCCCGATAAATATGTACGATGTTTATATCCTCCGGCATGTCGAGGCCGTGAGAGCCGCATCCGCCGTCGATTTCGTGACAGCCGTGGTCCATTGCAAAACCGACGAGCGTGTTGTGGTGGCGCCAATGCTCCTCAACCGTGCTCAACAGCATTCCGAAAACGTGATCGTTAAGCTTAAGCTGCGCGAGAGCTTTTGCGCTTTCCGGACCGTTTTTGTGCATAACGCTGTCGTAGTTTCCGTTGTAAATTACGATAAAATCGTGCTCGTCGCGAAGAATAAGCTCCATAGCCTTTGCGTTGACGTCGGCGATGCTTCCGTTTTCAAAGTGGTAATAGTCCATATTGCGTTCAAGAAAGATTCTGCCAAGACTGCACTTTCTGTACGTGACAAGGGCGGGCTTTTTGCCCGCGGCTATAAGCGCGTCAAAGATGGATTCTATAGTTATAATGGGTTTTTCGTATTTCTGAATTCCGTGAACCTCGGGCTGTGCGCCGGTATACA
>JAZNFU010000018.1:0-4936 GCA_045576135.1 Eubacteriales bacterium | reverse complement strand
TAGCAAGACGGATGAGGAGTTGTTCTATAATATTGCTTGTTTGACACCTCATCCACCGCAAAGCGGTTCTCGCTGCGGCTCGGTCACATAAAAGCCTTCCTCCGAGAGGAAGGTGGCATTTTTGTAAAAAAATGACGAAAGGAGCCTGCGAATGTGCCGCTCGGTAAATTTCTAATACAAGCGCACTCTCCCTCAGTCACCTTCGGTGCCGGCTCCCTCTTGGAAGGAGCCTTTTTTTGCATCATTTTTCTCACAGGTTAACCTTTATTGAACCACGCGACTATCGCGTGGTTTTCGTTATACAACAAAAAAAGAGCCGAGGGTGCGTTTTTCGGTCAGCGCACCCCCTCCTCTTTTTACATTTCAACTTTTTCACGCATTTTTTCTGGCGTCAATAAATATATCGATGTCCTCTACTATATAGGCTCTGCCCGTAGTATGAAGAACGTCAAAGCAAGCACCGAGATAGTCTAATACTCCGTACTTTTTAAACAGGCTCATCGTCTGTCTTCCTGTAAGCTTTTTTTCCGCGCGGTACGCTTCAAAGCAGAACGCTTTAAACTCTAACGTTTTACTCATATCACACCTCCGGCAAAGAAAGTCTTCCGGCACGCTCTTCGTTAAAAAGCTGCGCCAACATTAAGGAGCTGTACTGCCAGACCTTCGTTTTTTCACTTTCAAGATAAGAATACAATTTTGAGCTTGTAAATCTCTCCATTGCTTCGTTTTCGTCCCAGCCGTTTAATTCCATAATTTTAGCCACTACGTTAGAGGTGATGCCGTAGAGGAGCGTTTCGTAACTGCGTTCGTTCATTCTCCCAAAACCTCCGTATCAACGTATTTCAAGTATTCAAGCGACTTTTCCGTGTGGAATAAAACCTGGTCACAAAGAGCTTCCGTCTTCAGATTTTTAAGAGCGGTTTCTTTGTCCAAATCTCCGTTTTCATATTCAACGACTACTCGATATACCCTATCGTCTGCAACGGGACCTATCACGACGTCATAATCCCCGGTATGCTTCCCGCTTCTGTTATCGCAAACGAAATCAAGCCATTTCTCGTCTGCTTTTTCAAAATGAATAACTACGAGAGCGGACTTTGCTTTCTCCAAATCGAATTCATATCGATTGACACATCTATGATTATTATTGTTCCGATAGGCAACCTTTATTGCCCAACTTTTCGCTTGTGCTTCGCTCGTTGTCACGTAGAATCCTCCACCGAAATCAAGTGGACGTTTAGACTCTAATATTTTTGGCATATCTACAATCGTATCGCTGCCGTGATAGCAAATCATTTTATCGCCTCCATTTTTAATATACGCTCAGCTTCCTCGCGAAGCATCGCGAGCAGCTGCACCAAGTGCTTTCTTTCTGCAATTTTTGCACGTATCGTTTCTTCTTGTTCAATAGTACCGGCATATTTTTGAATTACTCGCTTACCATCTCTGTAACGCAAATAACAATATTTCCTTCCTTTCAGTTCTCTTATAATCAAAGAGCCGCGAGGTAAATCCATAATACGCTTTTCATACGTCAATTGCATATTTTCGTTTCTTTGCTTTTCCTTTTCCAGAACAGCGTCGATAAAGTATCTTTTTTGTTTCATATCATTATTATACACCACCGTTTTGGAATTGTCAATAGATTTGTGGTGTATACAATCATTATGCTGTGAGATTATTCTTATAAAAAGTCAAAGCAAGGGTGTTCTACACACAACACCCTTGCTCTTTTATACCATTGTTGTTTTTGACGAAACGATTAATTTTTGCTTATGGGATTGATTTGAGAGTTGATGCAGCGCTTACGTAAGAGCGGTTTGCTATTGCAACTCTTTAGCGTTATCCTTTTTTCGTGCATAGTGTTTCTTGCTCGTATTTTATATTAAAACTAAAATCGGTGCAATACCTTTTTATTAAATTAGAGCAAAGACGTTTTTGTACAGCGTCACCGTACTTGGTATCGTCCCACTTATAAACCACAACGCCATCCTTTGTTACAGGACACTCGTTGTACATATCGTCAAGCATTCGCTGACGCCAGTCAATAAGGTCCTGCGCCTCTTTGGCGAACATCTCGAAATTAAGGAATTTCTTATAGGTTTCGATAGTTTCCTTCTCAACGGTGGGGTTCATAACGTCATACTTAAACAGAAAATTATTGATATCATCTACAAAATCTACGATTTCCCTATATTCCTCAGAGTCTTTATCAAGCTCTCTATAAACCGCACCCTTCGTGTCATTAACGAAATCGATAAAGCCCTTGTAATACTTATCGCTCATAACCGACTTTACTTCGGTATAACCCTTAAGGTTAATTATGTTACCGGGGGCGTAGGCGGTATAATTAGAATCATTAAAGAAATCATAGCCACGTTTAGTATACTCATTAACAAGCGCCGTGTATTCTTCAATCAAAGGTATCGCAATATATTTATCGAAGCTTTCCGCCGTTATAACACTTGGAAGCAGATAACTCGTATAACTATAAGAGCAATTTCGGCAAGTGTACTCTATACTAACGCCTTCTGTATCCTGGGTTTCAACATACGAATGTCCAAGCGCTGAAATTTGTGCTCTTACACTATAACCGCACTTGTTACACTCAAGAGTTGAATCTCCAGCCTTTGTACAAGTGGGTAATTTTGAAGCTACCACCGTAAAAGAATGGTCACAATTATTAGCCATTGGAAGATTTGAAATATCGCAAGCGGTAAACGTGCATATTAAAACGAGGCAAATCAAAAGTGCTGTTTTCTTCATTTTCTCACCATTTTTGTAAATTATAGTTATAATTATTTAAGGTTTGGGAGCTGGTTGCCAAAGAGGTCGGAAAGATAGATAAGCGCTCTTGGCAGGTGGAACGGGTCTTTTACCGGGAGAGCTGCGCTCTCGCCGACGTTGCCGTCCTTATCAAGCCAGTTATGCCAGTCGCCCGAGCCTGACGGATAGTGGGCAAAGGCGTATTCGCTGACCTTTTCGTGAACGTCAAGGAACCACTCGTCGCGAGTGTGCTTATATGCGTAGGCGGTAGCAACGAGCGTTTCAAGCTGTACCCACCAAGGCTTATAGGTAGGCTTACCCCAGAAGCACGGCTCTTTTCCGTCGATATCAAGCGCTAAGAACATACCACCGCGCTCGCCGTCCCAAGCAAGCTCAAAGTGGCGCTTGATAAGCGCACAGCACTTCTTTATACTATCCGCATCTCCGTTTTTCTCAAACATCGTTATAAGGAACCACATACACTCAATAGCGTGTCCCGGAACGCAGGCGCGTCCCTCGGGTGTATCCGAGAAGCTACCGTCGCAGTTTACGAATTCAAGTATAGCGTTCTTCTCGGCAACGTAGAACTTATTAAGCACCTCGTAGGCAAGCAGGTAGGAGTCAGCCATAATATCCTCTCTGCCCGTCGCGAGCGCGAGGTTGTGGTAGAAGAAGGAGAATATCATATTAACTCCGTGCGTTTTCATACCGTCTGGAATGACGTACGGCGCAACGCGGTAGCTGCCGGGGGTTGCCATAAGGCGCTTGGTGGTTTCGTATATTTTGAGCGCTATGTCAAGCGCCTCGGGATTCGCCGTCGCAACGTAGTACTCGGTCATACCCGCAAGCACGAAGCCGTCAACGTATATACTGATATCGTCCTCAAGCTTATTGCCCTCACCGTCGTAGAGGTAATTCCAGCTTCCCCTATCGTTTGCACCGATGGATTTAAGATAGGCAAAAAGACCGTCGGCACGCTTAAGATATTCCGCATTTTTACCCATACGGTTATAGAGCGCCGAATAGGTCCAAAGCGCGCGTCCCTGCGACCATATATATCTGTCGCGCGAGAGAAGCACGCCGTCCTCGGTAAGACAGTTATTGATAGCACCGCTCTCGTCGCCCGAATACTTAAGCCAGAACGGCATTACCTCGTCGTTAAGCGTGGACGAGTACAGCTCGTAATACTTTTTAAAATCCATTTTACACCTCAATTTTATTTATTAGCACTTATAGCGTGCTCTCCTTTCGGAAAACACGCTATAACGATATATTAAACGTCTTGGTTATATTCCGCTATGTACGGAAGATTTCTGTAAAGCTCGGCACAGTCAAGTCCGTAGCCTATTACGAAGAAATCGGGAATGGTAAAGAGCGCGTAATCGGTTTTAAAATCAACAAGACGGCGCTCAGGCTTGTCAAGGAGGGTTACGACACGAATGGAAAGCGGATTTCTCGCACGGAGGAGCTTCACGATATCGTTGAGCGTTCTTCCGGTATCTATAATATCCTCTACTATTATAACGTGATACTTACTGATATCAACGTCGAGGTCCATCGTAATTTTAACGACACCCGTCGAAACGGTACCGCTGAAATAGCTCTTGGCGCACATAAACGCAATCTCGCACGGCACGCTTACCGCACGGCATATATCCGCCATAAACACGAACGAGCCTTTAAGTATGCTGACGAGCAAAATAGGTCTGCCGTCGTAAATCGCATCAATCCAGCGCCCCGCCTTTTCAATCTCAGCCTTTATCTCGTCCTCGGAAATGATTACTCTTTTAATCCTATCGTTATACTTTTCAATCGAAGCCTTAATATCCATACGTTCCGTCCTTTTAATTCGCCGTTAAGTTTTCAACACAAATCCGACAATCTATGCGCCCATTATATCATATAATGGAAGATTTTTCAATAGGGAATAGGCAAAAAACGACAAAAAAGACGAGAAAACTCGTCTTTTTTGTATTAGGCTCAAATGCGGCAGCCGTTGGGATAGGCGGATTTAGGCGAGGGGCGCCGGTCTTCCGACCGTGAGGCGTACAAGAGTACGTCGAGGGAGGAAAACGGCGGAAGAAAAAGTCTATAAAAACGAGGAAATTCGGAGAATTTCGACCTTAATTATTAAACCGCCCTCAAGTGATAGTCGAATTTTGCCGTTAAA
>JAZNFU010000017.1:0-4741 GCA_045576135.1 Eubacteriales bacterium | reverse complement strand
CTGCGAGCCGAGCTTGTCCTGGCGTTCAAGCAGCTGATTGAGTCTGTTCTCGTTTTTAAGCGAGGATTCAAACGCAACCTGCCGTGACGCCGACTTTTCCTTAATTTTCTGTCTGATAGCGTTGATTTCGCGGTCAAACTCGTCGTTACCGCTTTCAACGTCGGTTCTTTTCTTGTGAAGCTCGCGAAGCTCAGCCTCAAGCTTTTCGCACTCGTCCTTGTTTTCGCGCTTGACGTCCTCCATATTGCGACGCTTATCCGTTATGGAGGAAATCTTCGCCTCCTGCTCGCTCTTTTCAAGCTCAAGCTCCGTAATACGCTGCTCGATGCTGTCAATCATCTGCTGAGTGCTCTCGATATCCTTACGCACCTCGGTGGCTCTGATATACGCCTCGGACGCTTTCTGATTAAGCTCGTCGGAGCGCTCGTCAAGAATTCCCATCTCCTCGGCACGCTTGGAGCGTATAGACTTGATAGCCTCAATTCTCTCCTCTGCAGCTGCAAATTTCGCGTTAAGCTCAAGCATTTCCGCTTCCGCCGCCGAGGTATTACCCATCAGGCTCTCGTAGTCGAATTTCAGCTTGTCGAGTATATTCTGATTTGCCTTAAGATTTGCATTAGCGTTGTCAAGGTCGGCAAACTGCGTGCGCGAAAGCGAAAGCAGTATATCTCTTTCCTGCTCCGCATCAAGCTCAGCAGTATTATTCTGCTTTAATTTTTCTTCGCAATTTGCGATTTTTGCGTTGTATTCGTCTATTTTCTTAGAAAGTGATGCCGCACGCTCGCGCATCGTGGCAATGTCGGTAAGCCTTGTGAGAATACCGCTGTCACGCTTCGCGCTACCACCCGTGAATGCACCGCCTGCGTTGATTACCTGACCGTCAAGCGTAACTATCTTAACGCGGTAACGCAGAGCCTTTGCCGCCGTCGATGCGTTATCGATGTTATCGAAAACGAGAGTACGCAAAAGCAGCCACTCGATGACCGAGCGATACTTTTTGTCGGAATCAACGAGCGTATCCGCGCGTCCTATGAAGCCTGTGAATTTTTTAGCCTCTCGTATCTCGTCAATCTCGCTTGCGGACTTGATTGCGGATATCGGATAGAAGGTTGCTCTGCCCGCGCCCGCGCGCTTGAGCGAGTATATAGCCGCCTTTGCCGTATTCTCGTCGTCAACGACGATATTCTGAAGGCTCGCGCCAAGTGCGGTTTCAATGGCGGTTATGTACCTTTTATCCACGCTTATAAGCGAGGAAAGCGGGCCGTAAATCTCGCCTTGAATATTACCCGCGTTATACTCGCGCATAACGTATTTTATGCTTTCAGAATAGCCCTCGAACAAGTCGCACATACGCTGGAGCGCATCGGCACGCTGTACGAGCGTGTCGGCTTCAACCTTGGTGCTGTTGCGAGCGCTTATAAGCTCCTCGCGCTCTTGCGAGAGCGCCGCTATGTTTTCCTTAGCCGCCTTTATTGCGTCTTCCTTTTCGGCTATCTGCTTTTTAAATCCCGATGCGTTTTCCTCGCACTCGGCAGCCTTCAATTCAAGCTTTTTAGCCTCAGCCTGATATTTTTCCATCTCGGCTATAAGGTCCTGCGACTTGGTTTTGTCGCTGATGCTCGTATTTTTAAGGACGTCTATTCTGATTTTAAGGTCGGTGTAAAGATTTTCCTCAACCGTAAGCTCGTCGAGCGCCTCCTCAAGAACCTTTGCAAGCGCGCTTACCTTTTCGGAAACCTCGCGCTCCTCGTCAAGATAAACCTGACGCTCGGTAAGTATATCCTCAAGCGCCCTCGTGTATTCCTCTTTCTTACGCTCAAAGTTAGCACGGCCGCCCTCGGCAACCGATTTTGCCTTTTCTATCTCGCCGATACGCGCGTAGCAGGACTCGATAAGCTCACGAGAGTGCGCGAAATCCGATTCGGCAAGACGGAGTGCCTTGTCGAGATTATGCAGCTTCTCCGTAGCCGCGTTTATTTCGGCGAAAAGCTGCTCGGAGAGCATTTTGTTGGACTGCGCCTTAAGGTAAAGCGACTGGTCCTGTGCCTCAAGGTCGGATATGACCTGGTCGATTATCTCAAGCTCGTGGCAGGAAAGCTTCCATTCACGCTCGGCGTTTTCTATGTCCTCGCGGATTTTCTTGGTATCGAAAAGCCAAAGCGATACGTCCGCGCGCTTCTTTTCCTCGTATATTGCAAGTCCCTTTCGAGCCTTTTCGGCTTCCTTTTCAAGCGGACCCACTCTGTTTTCAAGCTCGGTAAGAATATCCTTTACTCTGTCAAGGTTATCCTGAGTATTTTTGAGCTTTTTCTCGGATTCCTCTTTTCTATGACGGAATTTCGAAATTCCCGCGGCTTCCTCGAAAATATTGCGTCGCTCGTCACTCTTTTTAGAGATAATCTCGGCAATTTTTCCCTGACCGATTATAGAATAACCCTCACGGCCGACACCCGTATTCATAAACAGCTCGTAAATGTCGCGAAGTCTTTTCGGCTGCTTATTTATAAGGTATTCGCTGTCACCGGTGCGGTAATAGCGTCTTGTGACCGTCACCTCGTCGAACTCGGAATCGAGTCTGTTTTCCGGGTCGGAGTTATCGAAGGTACCCGAAACCTCGGCAAAGCCCATAGGACGTCTGTCGTCCGTACCGCCGAAGATAACGTCTTCCATTTTCGTGCCTCGGATATTTCTGCTTGACAGCTCGCCGAGAACCCAACGCATAGCATCGGAAATATTCGATTTTCCGCTTCCGTTAGGTCCGACGATTACGGTAGCTCCACGCTCGAATGTAAGTACGGTTCTGTTCGGGAACGATTTAAAACCGTGCAGTTCAAGTGTCTTTAAATACATCTTTTATCCTTTCCTTTTGAGCAACTACCTCGTATTTGCGGAGAGTCGGACTTTCCGAAAACAGTACGTGGGAAAATCCGAATTCGCTCATAAGTCTTCTTTTATTTCTTTTATTTTGTCCGACAGCCTTGGAAATACTGCCGCGCGATACGAGCACCCGAAGCACCGTATCACGATAATCCTCGCCCGCGACGAGCGTATCTCGTATTTTTCGGTAATAGTACTCGCCAACGACGAGCTCGCCCATTGCCGAATGGTTAGGGCCGCCGACGTAGGTTTTGTCCGAGGCGAGATTTTCGCCCGATTGAAGTCCTATTCTTATAACCGAAACGCCTGCCGCCGCAAAAATCGCAAACGCCTCAGCCGAGCGCTCTGCCGCCTCCGTATCCGTAAGCGGCTCGTAACAGCCACGCGCCGTCATATCTGCAAGCTCGGTGCCGACGAAAACTACCGTCGGATATATTCTTGCACCGTCAGCACCCATATCCACTATAAATTTCGCGGTTTCGATTTCGGAGTGCGGGGTCGAGCCGGGTAAGCCTATCATCATCTGTCCGACGAGCGAAAAGCCGTACTCCTTTATCATTTTGCAAGCCGAAAGCTCGTCAAGCCTCGTATGTCCGCGCTTCGCGCTTTTTAAAACTCCGTCGTCCGAGCTTTGAAGTCCAAGCTCAATCGTGCGAACGCCGTATTTCCACAGCGTATCGAGTATTTTCTCGTTTATATAGTCAGGACGCGTTGAGCATCTGACAGACCCCACTCTGCCGTCCTCAATATAGGAATAGGCGGTTTTCAACAGCTCGGTCATAAGCGAAAAATCGATTCCGGTAAACGAGCCGCCGAAGAAGGCGATTTCAACCTCAGCCCCCGGCTCAACCGAGGACAGCGCCTCGTCTATTACCGACCTAAGCGTCGTCGGGTCGAATTCACTCCTGCCCGAAATGACACGCTGATTACAGAACACGCATTGATTCGGGCACCCAAGATGCGGTATGAAAATCGGTATATTTATATGGCGGCTCATACTTTTATACCAAAGAGCGAAAGTGCCGCCCCCGCCGCCATCATTTGTGCATCCTTAAGGCGCTTTGCGCTGCCCCTGCCGACCTCGTTGCTGTTGATTTTCGCAACGACGGTGAACACCTTATCGTGCTCGGGCCCATCGGTTTCCTCGGTAACGTATTCAAGCACGTCGCCGCCGGATTTTTCAACGAGCACCTGTAAAAGCGTCTTATAATCTCCGCTTTGGACGGACGCCGCATTTTCTATTTCGTCACCAAAAAGCTTAAGTATCGGGCCAACGTAATCTCGCGATGCCGCCTTGGCATCAAGATATATAGCCCCGACCAAAGCCTCGGTCGTATTCGCAAGTATTCTCGGACGGCGGCGAAGACCGCTGTCCTCCTCACCCGTGCCGACGTTGATATAATCGCCGAGCGAGAATTTCGCCGCTATTTTAGCAAGCGTTTTCTGACATACGAGGTACTGACGCATCTTAGTCAGCGTGCCCTCGTTGCATTTATCAAAGCTGTGATAAAGTATATCGGATATTACTATCTGAAGCACGGCGTCGCCGAGAAATTCGAGCCTTTCGTTCGATTTATACTCAACGCCGCGCCCACGCAGCTCGTTAGTGTAGGAAACGTGCGTCAGAGCCGTTTCCAAGAGTGAAATATCGGAGAATTCATAGCCGACGCTCAAAAGAAGCGTCCGTATATCTTTTCCTATCGCCATAAATACCTCCCAATTTTTACTCTTTACACCTGCGCGTACATTTTCTCAGCATCCGCAAGAAGCTTCTTCTCGTCGTAATCGCCCGCGAAAATGGCGATATCGTTATTTATTCCGGTTTCAACGAAATTTATAGCCTGTCTTACGGCGTTTTTAAGCG
>JAZNFU010000016.1:0-3953 GCA_045576135.1 Eubacteriales bacterium | reverse complement strand
AATATAGAAGAAAGCTGCTTGTTTGATTTCATTTAAAAGGTCCTCAAAAACTAACTGTATATAATTTCGGGAGCGCCCCAGCGGTTCACTCGCGTCCGTCCTGTCTAAACTCTCGGTAGCTCAAGAAGCCGACGCATACGCACCAGAGCAGCTGCCACATACCGAGTGCCGCCGTAGGAGCTTGCGCCATACCGCCGAGCGAGAGCGCAACACCGAGTGCCGCGCCGACACCGAGTGCCATAATCTCGGTCAAGGCGAGCCTTGCCGAAAACGCGGAGGTCTTTTTGCAAAGAAGCATAGCGTTAAGCACGCTTGCACCGTCGCCTATTCCGACTATACCCGCACTCGCATTGCGCTCGATAATATCCACGCTCGGCGCGGGGTCGTTTCTCTTGAATACGCGAATGGAATCGGTTCCCATCGTCAGAGTTTTGATAAGCTCGTTGTTTACGTTGGGGTCGCGCGTTATGATGAGGGGTACTATTTTCTCCGTGCGAAGCGACGGAAGAATCATCGTAAAGCTCTCGGAGAAGGAATAACTTATACGGAAGCTTGCATACGCCGTGCTATCCTCTGCCGCGTACATAATTTTAGTAGAATCCGCTGCTGTGGGAATAGTTCCGATACCGAGCTTGTCAAAGGATACGCCGTGGCGAAGCATATAAGCCTCGCTACCCGCTAAAACGCGTTTTCCGTCAACGTCGCCCGAAATTCCGTCAGGCTCGATAACGACGTCGGCAGCGGGCGCACATTTGCGGTCAAGTGCAGAGGAGAAAATCTTGTCAAGCGGACCTCCGACAGCCGAAAAAACAGCAGACATCTGCCGCATTCCCTTGGTCATATCGCCCGAGAAATTACGAAGCTTAACGTCGTCGTCACCGAATATTTCGGTATCGTCAAAGATAACGACGTCCGCGTCGGCGTACTCCTCAAGAGCACTCTGACCTATAACGGCAAAATTCTCTTTCTTGGCAACAGCCGCCGCGTGATAATAAATGAATTTGTAGGTAAGCACCGAAAAGGCGGGCATCGCCATCAAAAATACGAGCGCCATCGCGGTAACGAAGGATAAAATTCCGTCGTAAAGGAAGTACGCGACTATACCGCAGACAAGCGATGCCGCCGTGCTGATACCCATCATCGTAGCCGCGGTTATGCTGCGCTCGGACACGGCTCCGCTTCTTTTGAAGAAATCGGATACGAAGGCGGTACGCATAACGCGAACGGTTTTTGATTTATACTCGTCCACCGTTCCGTCAAGAGCCATATTTTCCAACGTCAGCTCTCTTGTCGGAGTAATAACGAGCGCCTTTTTCTTTTCCTTATTGCTGATAAGCTTAAAGCCTGAAAAATCAGCGCTTTTTTTGATATACGCGCTTGCTATTGCGGCATCGGCGTGTACGGCAAACAAGAATCCGAACAAGGGATAATCGTACGCCTTTATGTAGTATACCGTAAGGCTGTACGCCGCAAGAACCAAGAGTGAAAGTATAACCGAAAGCTCCGAGGTCAGCTTACCGCGCAGCAAGTTCGTAACGGCGAGCACCATTTCGGGCAAAGCAAGCACGAACACGGAGGCGGCAAATACCAAATCAAGAAAGGCGGGAGCGCCCGTATACTTCGGTATTTTCAAGAATGCAAGCAAGTCGACGCCAACGACGCTCATATTTTCAAACAGAAGCAGAATAAGCGTTATAAACACCGCGGTGATAAATCTGACCTTTATGGAAAGAAGCTGGTCGAGAAATCTATCCTTAAAGCCGTCGCGCTGAAGCGGAACGGAGAACTCTCTGCCGTTCGGTTTTTTCGGTAGCTCGGCGGGAAGCTCCGCCGAGGCAGGCTTCGGCTTTTCGGGCTTCGGCGCAAAATCCTTGTTAGCCTCTATTATTACGCTGTCCGAAATTCTCTTTTTCACACTCTGCGTTTCTCCGCCGTCGCTTTCGGGAATATCCGCCTCGTCCGCAGATTCCGTCGGCTCGGTGTCACACTCGGCATCGGCGCACGGCTGCGGCTCGTCTATTCTCATAAGCTCGTCTATCTCACGCACCTCGTCCTCGAGCGTGCGTATTTTAGGTACCGGAGCCACCTTCGCGTGCTGCTCGAATTTATATACGGTTTTGGTTTCCGAAGCTATCGCGCCCTCGGTGTCCACGTTTACTATCTGAGCGTTTACGTCATCACCCAAAAGCTCCGCCGTAGGATCTATATCGGGGTCGCCGTCGGGATTTTCCGAGCCGTCAACGCGCGGCGACGGTGCGGTGACTGCCGCCCCCTTCATCCGATAGTTCTCGCTGACCTCGGTAAAGCGCGGAACGTAGGTCGGGACGAGTCCTGTGGCATCGGCAATCGCTATTTCGCGGCTGCGCTCCTCTATATCGAATATATCGGGAAGCACGAATTCCGCGCCCTCCTCGACGGTGTCGTCAGCCTCGGGTGTGAAGTCAAACTCGCGCGATTCTTTAACTTCCTCGTCACTCTGCTGCTCGGTTTCGGATATAACGGCTCCGTCCTCGGCAAATTCGAATTCAACCGCATCGCTATCGGTATCCGCGCCCGCGCGCTCAAGTATTTCCTTTATGCTGTTTTTGTCATCCATATCAGCCGTCCGTTTCCTTTCTCTGACGTGCCGCCTCCGCAAGTATTACAGCCGCGGCGCAGGACACGTTCATTGAATTAACATTTCCCAAAAGCGGTATAGAAACCGTGAAATCACATTTTTCCTTAACCAGCCTCGATATTCCGAAGCCCTCCGATCCGAGAACTATGCACGCGGAGCCGGTCATATCGGATTTGTAATATTCCGCGCCGCCCATATCAGCGGCGTAAAACCACAAGCCGCGCGCCTTAAGCTCGTCTATCGTCGAGGCAAGATTCGTAACTCTCGCGACCCTCATATGCTCAACCGCACCCGCAGACGCCTTCGCAACCGTTTGAGTAAGACCTACCGAGCGGCGCTTGGGTATAATTATTCCGTGCACGCCAAGACACTCCGCGCTTCTTATTATCGCGCCGAGATTGTGCGGGTCCTCAACGCCGTCAAGCATAACCAAAAACGGCTTCTCGCCCCTCTGCTCCGCAAACGCGAGCAAATCCTCGATATCATAATAATTGCGCTCCGAGGCTATCGCGACTATTCCCTGATGCCTCGCGCCGCCCGCAATATTATCAAGCTTACGAGCGTCAAGCTCCACGATGGGAATTTTCTTTTCCTTCGCCAAGGCGACCAAAAGCTTTATCGAGCCCTCGCCCGCAGCGCTCTGAACGTATATTTTCTCAACGTCCCTATCCGTGCCGAGAAGCTCACGTACCGCGTTTCTGCCCGCCACTATGCATTCGTCGTTTATTTTCTCGGAAGCAGACTCGAATTTTCTATCCGAAAAATTCGCCCCACCCTTCGTATTTTTCTTTCGTGCAGGATTATTCATACCAAGCTCCCCGACTCAATTATATCTACTCAGCATAATTATAGCACAACTTTCTGCGTTTGTACAGTATATATTTAAAATTAAAATAAAAAAAGAAAAACGGCTGTTTGACACCACGCAAGCGGTAAGGTCAAAAAACCGTTTTTCCTTCAGACTGCGCTATTAGTTCTGCGCTTCTCTTTTAGCTGCGAAGCACTCGCTGCAATATACAGCCTTGCCTTCGGTGGGCTTGAAGGGCACCTGGCACTCCTTGCCGCATTCTACGCAAACCGCAGAGAACATTTCTCTTGCAACCTTCTGCGCGTTCTTTCTTGCGGCACGGCACTCTCTGCATCTCTGAGGCTTATTCTCAAATCCTCTCTGAGCATAGAACTCCTGCTCACCCGCGGTGAACACGAAATCCTGGCCACAATCTTTGCACTTCAATGTCTCGTCCTGGTACATGCTTTTTCCTCACTTAAATAAGTAATAAATATTTTCGCCCTTAGACGGATTCCAACCGACGCCTTTGTAAACAACGCTCTCCCT
>JAZNFU010000015.1:0-6156 GCA_045576135.1 Eubacteriales bacterium | reverse complement strand
TAAAACTGCGATTTTTCGGTAAAAATGCGAATTTGTGCGACAAAAACGCCGATTTTGCTAATGTAAGAAGCCATTCGTGTCTAATTGAGAGAACGACTCCTTTTATCGTTTCTGTTTCCGCTGAGCGAGGTATTATGCGTGACGATGTGATAATAATATATTTGTAAGGTCGGTAGCTACGTACCTTTTGTCGTAACCGTTTTATAAAGTGCGAGGGTGGCACTTGACGTGAAGTCTTACGGCGCTTGTCGTAAAAATTCGAAAAAGTTGTTGACAAAACAACATTTGCGTGCTATAATACGCTTGTTGATGAAACAACAAGTTGCGTTCGCTGTGATGCGGCGCGCAGAAAAGGAAGTGGAAAAATGATTGAACGCTTCAGTACGTTTACGGTTTTGATAGCCAAAATCAATCGATGTATTCATAAAATCAAATCTATGGAAATGGCGGAATACAATCTTAAGGCGCCGCACGTTTCCTGCCTTTATTATCTATATAAAAACGGACCGCTGACAGCGCGTGAGCTTTGCGATATTTGCGACGAGGATAAGGGCGCTATTTCGCGTTCGCTCGATTATCTTGAGGGTGATAAGTATATCAGCTGCTATCGCGGTGAGAAGAAAAAGTACAGAGCTCCGCTTGCCCTTACGGAAAAGGGTTTGCAGGTGGGAGCTGAGGTTGCGAGAAAAATCGATAAGGTTTTAGGACAGGTAGCTTCCGAGCTGAGCGAAGCTGATAGAGAGGCGTTTTATCGCTCACTTGAGCTTATAAGCGAGGATTTGCAAAAAGTTACGGAGAAATACGACGAAAAGAGGAAGACTAACGATGAGTAAGGATTTGTTACACGAAAAAAGAGAGTTTGCTAACGTGAGAGAGCTTGTCGAGTGGGCGGCTGAGGAATACGGCGAGAAGTACGCATATTCCTATAGGACGTCGCAGCGCGACGCCGAGGTGACGAGAATAAGCTACAACAGGCTTCGCGATGACGTAAGAGGCTTGACGAGCAGACTTATTTCTATGGGCGTTTTTGGAAAGAAGGTTTGCGTTATAGGTAAATTTTCATATCCTTGGGTGCTTGCATACTATTCCGTACTTTGCACGGGCGGTGTGCTCGTTCCGCTTGACAGAGATTGGTCTGCGGAGGAGCTTGGTGAAACGGCTAAGCGCGCCGAGGCGGAATTTTTGTTTGTGGACGCAGATATAAAGGACAAGGGGGCAGCTATTGCAAAGGGCCTCGCGCTCGCATCTGAGCCGCTTCTAATCGACGGCGACGGCGAAGACTCGCTTGCTGTACTCGCCGAGGCGGGCTGCGCTGAATTCAGAGCTGACTCCGCACCGTATTTCAACACGGAGATTGATGCAAGCGGACTTTCGCTTCTCGTCTTTACCTCGGGAACGACGGGAAAGGGGAAGGGTGTTATGCTTTCACAGCGTGCGGTTTTGTCCGATCTTTCGTCCATAATCCCGTATATTGCTTTCAGAGAGAAGACCGTAGGCGTTCTTCCGCCGCATCATACCTTCGGCTCGTCGGTAATGATAATCGGACACACTATGATAGGCTGCGAGGTATATATATCCGCCGGACTCCGATACGTGCAAAAGGAGCTAAAGGAGGAAAAACCGGGACACCTCATTCTTGTTCCGCTGTATCTTGAAACCTTCTATCGCAAGATATGGGCGAATATAAAGGATCAAGGCAAGGAAAGGCTCGTGCGTACTATGATCCGCGTGAGCAACCTCTTGCGTAAGGTGGGTATCGACTTAAGACGCAAATTCTTCGGAGCTATTCGCGCGGCGTTTGGCGGCGAGGTAAGTATGATAATATCCGGCGGTGCTCCTATAAATCCGGATATTCTCGATTTCTTTGATGCTGTCGGAATTTCCACGCTCAACGGATACGGAATAACAGAGTGCGCCCCGATAATAGCCGTGAACAGAAGCAAAAACGTAGTAAAGGGAAGCGTTGGGAACGTAGTCGATATCGATACCGTTATAATCGACGAGCCGAACGAGGACGGCGAGGGAGAGATACTCGTAAAGGGGCCCAACGTGATGCTCGGATATTATAAGGACGAGGCGGCAACCGCTGAGGCTATAACTCCCGACGGATTTTTCAGAACGGGTGATTACGGTAAGCTTGATAAAAACAACGTGCTCTATATAACGGGTAGAAAGAAGAATCTTATAATTCTTTCAAATGGCAAAAACGTGTATCCCGAGGAAATAGAAAATGAGCTCGTAGCTACCCCCGGCGTTCAGGATATCGTAGTATACGAGGGCGAGAGCCGTCGCGGAATGGAGCACAACGCCATAGTTGCGGAGATATATCCCGATAAGGAGTATATCGAGAAAAACAAAATTACCGACGTGCGCGCGTATCTTGAGCCGTATATCGACGAGTACAACAAGAGTGCAACGCCCTACAAGAAGATTGCCGTTCTCAAAATCAGAAACGAGGATTTTCCGAAAAATACCCTGCGTAAGATAATGAGATTCAATATCGATATGACTATAGACTAACAAACAAAAATACTGCTTCAAGTGATGTAATGAAGCAGTATTTTTGATTTTTGACAACAATTATTGGCTTTTTAGCCTTGTTTTATACTCTGACGGTGGAATTTTCTCGTATTTTTTGAACACCTTTGAGAAGTAATAAGGGTTATTAAAATTCAAGAGCCTTGAAACCTCGGATACGCTTTTTTCACTAAGGAGCTTCTTCGCCTCCTTGATTTTTAAAGAGTTGTAATAGTTTATAAGTGAGGTCCCTCTGTATTTTTTGAAAAGCGTGCACAAGAAGGTACGGCTGTAATTCAGACTTTTTGAAAGAGAGTCTATCGTAACTTTGGAATAAATACTTTCCGATAGAATGGTTATTATTCGTTCGAGAATTATTTTTTCAAGATTTTCCTTGGTATCGTAGGTTACTATGCTTTTTTCATTTTCCGCCTGTATCGCCGAGCTGAGCAGAAGCTCCTCAAGGTGCAGTTTGTATAGCTGTTGAGAGCCAAGCGGCGGATTTTCGAGCAGCGCCCTTGAGGCGAAGCGCGTGGGAGATTTTTTACCGCTTTCATTTTCAAAAATATTTCTTGCCTGCGCGTTGATTTTATAAATCAGCTTTTTTTGCTCCGAATTCAGCGACAGCTTGAGATTTTCAAAAATCGTCATAATCTTACTCGTTGAATTGAAGGAAATGAAGAATACGGATATAGGACCTCCGACGGCTCTTATGCTGTGCGCCTCACCCGGCTTGTGAAAATAAGCCTCGGAGGGCAGCAGAGATATTTCTCGGTCGTCAACGGTTACGACCGCCTCCCCCGATTCGAGATATACGAGCTCCCAAAAGTCGTGCTTTTCCGCACGGTCGACAAAATCCGGGGTTATCACGGTGGATATGAAATGCAGTATTTTCTGAACGCTTACCGTGGTTTTCATACCTTTATTTATATAAGTGCTGCCCTTTGAAAATTCTACCATATAGCACCTCCCAAAGCTCTTTACGACTATTATATTATCTCTCGCTATGGGTTGTCAACGAAAAATTCAATTTTTTTCACTAAAAATATTTCGTGAACAAAAGTATATTTTGTGTTGATGAATTTTCATTGTAATTCGCTCCTTTTTATGATAATATTTAGGCAGTTAGTATTTAAAGCTTATAGGAGGATTTAAACGATGAATAAAAAACTCAGATACGCAGTCGTCGGCTGCGGTAATTTCGGCGGTCAGCACCTTGAGGCGCTCAGTACGATTGCGGGCATAGAGGTGGTTGCCCTTTGTGACGTGCATATCGAGAGCTGCGAATATCAAAAGGCTCGCTTTAATTTGAATGCGAATTGCTATTCGGATCACAACGAAATGCTCAAGCGCGAAAAGATAGATATAGTAACCGTTGCAACCGCGGATAAGGGACATACGCCGGTGACTGTTGATGCTCTGCGTGCGGGCTGTCACGTTCTTTGCGAGAAGCCGATGGCGCTTTTCACCGAGGAATGTGAGAAAATGATAAAGACTGCCGACGAGACGGGAAAGCTTCTTATGGTGGGACAGGTGTGCCGCTACGCTCCCGGATTCGTTAAGGCGAAGGAGCTTGTTGAGAGTGGCATTATCGGTGAGCTTTATTTCGTTGAAAGTGAGTATGCGCACGACTATTTCGGACTTGAGGGCGTAGACGGCTGGCGTGCCGATAAGGATAGAGAGCCGATAATCGGCGGTGCGTGCCACGCTATCGACCTACTTCGCTGGATTGCGGGTGACCCTATCGAAACGACGGCGTACAGCAACCATAAAATGCTTACAAAATGGCCTATAAACGATACTACGGTGGCTATTATGAAATTCCCGAATGACGTTATCGGAAAGGTCTTTACCTCTATTGGATGCAAGCGCGAGTATACTATGAGAACGGTTATATACGGTACTAAGGGAACGATAATAGTGAATAATACCGACCCTGAGCTTACACTGTATCTTGAAAAAATAGACGGCGCGCCCTTTGCTGCAGGACAGCTTGGTGATGAGAGCGAAAAGACGATAAAGCACTCCATCAGAGTGTCTATCGATAACCATAACCTCGGCGGCGAGCACCGCCATATGATCGACGCCGTTGCGAACGGCAAGCCGCTTATTACGACGGGGCGCGAGGGCGCTCGTACTATTGCAGTATGCCGTGCCGTCGTAGAATCGGCAAAGACCGGAGCACCTGTAAAAATCAAGTATACCGTTTAATTCATAACCCTTAAAATTAAGGAGAATATTGTTATGCTTAAGGTAGGCTTTGCGCGCGTGGACGTAACCGCGCCGCTCGGACTTTATATGGTTGGCTATTACGAGCCGAGAATTTCGGACGGAATACTCGATCCGCTTCTTGCGAGTGCGGTGGTATTTGATGACGGTGAAAGACGCGCCGTCGTTATGAGCGTAGACAACATAGGCTTTACGGGAGCGCGGTTAACGGCTCTCAGAGAAAAAATTGCCAATGCTATCGGCACTAGTGCGGACGGAGTTTATGTAACCTGTACTCATACGCACACCGCACCGGAAATCAAGGATCTTTCGCTCATAGCATCCTTTGGTAACACGGATTTTCAGGAAATTCGCTCGGATGCGGTTACCGATTGGTTTGAAAAAAGGCTCACAGACGTTGCAATACTTGCGGCACAGGATATTGCTCCCGCGACTCTTTCGTTTACAAAGGCTGAGGTGAAGGACGTTTCCTTCGTCAGAAGATTCAGGCTCAAGGACGGTACGGTTATGACCAATCCCGGCTGGCAGAATCCCGAAATCGACTGTCCGCTCGGCGAGGGAGACGACGGTGCATCACTTCTTATAATCAAGCGCGAAAATAAAGAGGAGATAGGAATAGTTCATTTCCAAGTACATCCCGACGTTATTACCGGAACGAAATATTCGGCGGATTTTCCCAAATTTGTCAGAGATACTTACGAGGCCAATATACCTAATTCAAAATGTATATTTATCAACGGAGCCGAGGGAGATCTGAATCACATAGACGTAAGGCTCAATCCCGATGTGGATTGTGCTATGGGCTACGAAAGATCTAAGCATATGGGTAAAAAGATTGCTATGAGTCTTATCTCGAATTACGAGTTGGCAAAAAGGATAGACGGAGATAAGGTTAGATTCGCCGGAGCAAGCGTTAAAATAAAATATCACAAGGGTGCTCCGGGGGAAATTGAAGATGCCATAAGAATTGCGAAAATTTATAACGAGCAGGGTAGCGAGGCGGCAGTC
Organism: Eubacteriales bacterium; assembly: GCA_045576135.1. Lineage (GTDB taxonomy): Bacteria > Bacillota > Clostridia > Oscillospirales > CAG-272 > UBA1740. Next base: position 402 of record JAZNFU010000015.1, on the reverse strand, counting down.
CCCGGTGTTTACGGTATGAAAAGAACGCAGATCATTGCAAAGGCTACGAGGATAGTGCGCCTTATGAATATGCCCGACTACACCGAGCTTTCGGTGTTTGCCATTGCCGTGGGTGACGTTGTGTTCGGCGGTATTCCCGGCGAGCCTTTCTCGAAAATAGGTCGCATCTTCAAGGGCGGAACGAGCTTTGCTTTGGCTCTGCCCACCTCTCTGACAAACGGCTGTGCGGGATATTTCCCGACGAGTGACGCCTATAAGCAGGGGGCGTACGAGGCGAACAGCTCAAGCTATGCCGAGGGCACGGCGGAAGCTATCGTGGGGACGCTTATAGAGCTTTCAAATTCTCTCAAGCAGAACTGAAAAACAAAAAATGCAGATGTCTGAAAACATCTGCATTTTTAT
>JAZNFU010000014.1:0-10589 GCA_045576135.1 Eubacteriales bacterium | reverse complement strand
GATAGGTTTTATATTTTGTGCATCTTATTGCACGTTTCGGGATTCTATAGCCGTTTTGCAAAGCTTTGTTGACAAATACGGCGACGTTTGCCCGATTATGAGCGAAAACGCATACGGTGTGGATACGAGATTCGGGCGTGCCGAAGAAATACGCGAGCGCATCGAGGGGATATGCAAAAGACGGATAATACATACCGTCCGCGAGGCTGAGCCGCTTGGACCCCAGACGCCGCTATCGGCGCTCGTGGTGTGCCCTTGTACGGGTAACACTCTTGCGAAGGCGGCAAACGGTATTACCGATACCGCGCCTACGATGGCGATAAAGGCGCATCTGCGCCAGAGCCGCCCGACGCTCATAGCTCTGGCGAGCAACGACGCTATGAGCGCTAATCTGAAAAATCTCGGTACGATGCTTAACAGAAAAAGCGTTTATTTCGTGCAGCTTTCTCAGGACTCGCCGATAGGCAAGCCAAGCTCGCTCGTTGCGGATTTTTCGCGCGTCGTCGAGGCGTACGAGGCAATGCTTGAGGGCAGACAGCTAAGACCGTTATTCGTATGACGTAATTTGCATTTAAATTTGAGTATAACCGAAAAACAGAGTAGGAACGGAAGGATTTTTTCCTCACGGTCTACTCTGTTTTTGCTTTTTTTCTGTCATTTTTTATTCGGGTTTCCGTATCTTACGAGCGACACGATAATTGACAGCGTTGCCGCCCCCTCGCTTATCATACCCGCTATCGAGAAGGAAATTATATCGTATACGAGCCAGGTCGGGCCGATGGTCAGCGAGAGCAGGCGTATTTTGTATTCGTCGTCCATATAAAACGCCACGCACGCCATCACCATTGCGAAGGTTGAGAGCAGGGCGGGGAAGCCCTCTTTACCTATGCTGAGAGCGCAGGCGGCTATGCAAATAATTATAAAGACGACGGGCAGGGCGGGAGTGTTGAGACTTGGATGCTTGGTGCGCTGAGAATAAATCACGTTTCTGATGGCGCCCACCACGTTAAGTATAGCCGCGGATAAGCTTCCCAGAAGCAAAAACTGAAGCGCCCAGATTATACAGCTGACCGATTGCATTACGAGTATATTCGTTCTGCGCCGCGCCTGAAAGGAGAGAATGCTGAGTGCCATAGCCGCAAATCCGATGAATTGTATTACGAATTCACCGATGCCGCTGTCAAAAAAGTCAGACATTGTTGTACCCGTTCGAAAAAATAAATTTTGTGATATTTGCACTAAATTTGCACCTAAATTATATCACATACGCACGCATAAAGTCAAGAAATATTTAAATAAAATGCCAAAACGTATTGACTTTGGGGTGCAGGTGGTTTAGAATGTACTAAATTATATTTTTTGTACAAGGAGATTGTTATGTACACAGGACCTATGACCTATACGTTTGAGGAGCTTGTCGAGCACAAGGCGTCCGGACGGGCGAGCGAAGCGGCACTTGCCGGACTTCGCAAAGATGCCGACGAAATACTCACGCAGCCCATACTCCGTGTGACCGATAAAAAGCTTAAGGCAATTTCGGGCAACAACCACGACTATATGTCGATGGGACTTTACTGGTGGCCCAACCCCGACACGCCCGACGGACTTCCGTATATCCGCCGCGACGGTTATTCGAACCCGAACGCCAACGACGGAATACATCCCGCAAAGGTTTACGATAGAATACGCAAGCTTGCGCTCGCGGCGTTTTACTTTGAGGATAAGCGCGCCGATTACGCCGATTACGCCAACCGTCAGCTTTACGACTGGTTCGTAAATCCCGATACCTATATGTCCCCCCACGCAAAATACGCGCAGGCAATACCCGGTATTTGTGACGGAAGATGCACGGGACTTATAGATTTTTCATCCTCTTTCGTTCTCTTTAACGGAATAGGCATTCTTGAGGAAATAGGCATTGCGGATATGAAGGTAACGGCAGGTGTTCGTGATTGGTTCGTTAAGTTTACCGACTGGATGCTTACCGACAGACTCGGAATAGAGGAATGTAACGACGTTGATAACCACGGCTCGTGGTACGATGCGCAGATTATAACCGCGGCGGTATTTACCGGACGCAAGAGCCTTGCGAGAAATATTGCGCTTACAGCATATGACAGAAGAGTCAGGACGCTCGTTGAAAAGGACGGCTCTCAGCCCGCGGAGCTTAAGAGAACGAAGGCTTTGAATTATTCGCTTTACAACCTTAACGCAATGATGGTCGTAGCATCGGTTGCCGACCGCATCGGCTTTGATAATTATTGGGGAATTGATGAGTGTCGCGGAGTTTGTATTCTCAAATCTGCGACAGATTTCCTCTATCCTTTCGTTATCGGAGAAAAGGAGTTTCCCTACGAGGAGCTTCACCCCGAAAACTGTGCCTCCGGTCTGTTTAAAGCTATGGCGTCTATTCTAAAACGCTATCCCGACGCTGAATACGAAAAGAAGCTGTTGGCTCTTTCGACGAACTTTGGACTTGAGCCTGCCAACTGATAAAAGCCCGTTTCTTAAGGGCGCTTAATCCCAAACAAATAAATTGAGGTGTTTTATGCAACCGTTAACCTATACCTTTGAGGAGCTTGTTGCTCATAAAAAAAGCGGCGTGCCTACCGAGGCGGCGATAGCTAAGCTTCGCGCGGATGCCGACGCCATTCTTGAAAAGCCCACGTTCAAAATAACCGACGTCACGCTTCCAAGACCGTCCGGTGATATACACGACTTCGTGTCGATGGGGCCGTATTGGTGGCCGAACCCGGACACGCCCGACGGACTTCCCTGGGTAAACCGCGACGGACTTATAAATCCCGATGCGAGAACGAGCATAGACGTAAGAAATATGTTCCTGAGAATCAGAACTCTCGCGCTAGCGGCGTTTTATTTCGAAGATAAAAAATATTCGGACTACGCCAACCGTCAGCTTTACGATTGGTATATAAGCCCCGAAACCCGTATGAATCCAAACGCAAAATACGGTCAGTCAGTACCCGGCGTTGCCGAGGGACGCGGCGCGGGACTTATAGAGTTCAGCTCGTCCTTCGAGATGTTCAACGGAATCGGAATTTTGGATTCTATGGGTCTTATGGACGGCGAAATTCTTAACGGAGTTAAGGCGTGGTACGTTGATTTTGCCAACTGGATTCTTACCCACGAGCTTGGTATTCGAATTGATAACTCGGTGGACAATCACGCGTCCTGGCATTCGGCTAATCTTTTGTCTATCGCGGTCTTTACCGAGCGCCCCGCGCTTATGAAAAAAATAATGGCAACGGCGTACGCGCGCCGTGTCAAATCCTATATCCTGCCCGACGGCTCGCAGCCCGCGGAGCTTCGCCGCACGAAGCCGCTCGGATATTCCTTCTTTAATCTTATGGCGATGTTCGTCGTCGCGAATATTGCCGAGCGCAACGGATACGCGGAGTACTGGGCGGTTGACGGCGAGCGCGGAAAGTGTATTCTGAAATCCGCGGTGGATTTCCTTTATCCATACGTAAAGGACCCCGACTCCTGTCCGTACCCCGATTTACATAGAGGAAAACACGGACTCAGTATGTCAAAGGCGTTCAGCGTCGTTGCCAAGCGCTATCCCGACGAGGGATACGAGGAGCTTGCGCGCGAGCTGTTCGTTGAAAACGATGCGTGGTGCTTAGCACCCGTGCTTTAATAAAGGAGAATTTTATGCAACCGATAACGTACACGTTCGACGAGCTGACAGCACACAAGGAAAAGGGCGATTTTCCCGAAGCCGCCGTTAAAAAGCTTCGCGCGGACGCCGATGCGATTCTTGAAAAGCCCACCCTGAAGGTCGTTGACATAAAGCTTCCAAGACCCTCAGGCGACCCCCACGACTTTATATCGATGGGCCCGTACTGGTGGCCAAACCCCGATACGCCCGACGGACTTCCGTACGTGCGCCGCGACGGCTACGTAAACCCGGAGGTGAAAACCGGAATAGGTCCGGGCGGTGTGTACTGCGTCGTCAAAACGCTTGCACTCGCGGCGGTTTATTTCCCCGAAAAAGCAAAGGAATACGCCGAGTATGCAAACCGTCAGATGTACGACTGGTTTATAAATCCCGATAGCCGTATGAGTCCGAATGCGAAATTTGCCCAGGGTATCCCCGGCAGATGCGAGGGACGCGGCACCGGACTTATATCCTTCGGTCAGGCGTACGTTCTCTTTAACGGTATCGGAATACTTGATACGCAGGGACTTATGAGCGGTGACGTTCTCGCCGGTGTAAAGGAGTGGTTCGTTGAGTTTGCGAACTGGATTCTTACGCACGAATACGGCTTGACCATAGACAACTCGCACGACAATCATTCCTCGTGGCACGACGCCAATCTTCTTGCCACGGCGGTATTCACCGACAGACCCGCACTCGTTAAAAAGATATGCCGGTCTGCGTACGACAGACGCGTTAAGGATTTGATAAAGCCCGACGGCTCTCAGCCCTCCGAGCTTCGAAGAACCAAGGCTCTCGGCTATTCCTGCTTTAATCTTGAGGCTCTTTGGGTCGTGGCAAATATTGCCGAGAGGCTCGGATATGAAAAATATTGGGGAGTTGACGAGGAAAGAGAAGCTTGCGTACTCAAAAGCGCGATAGATTTCATTTATCCGTATGCAATGAACGGTCTTCGGGATTTTCCGTACGAGGAGCTTTATCCCGAACAGTCGTTGGCTCGCTTTGCAAAATGCGTGCGAGTAGTTGCGAAGCGCTACCCCGAGGAGCGTTATTTTGAGTTAATTTCAAAGTATATTAATCCTATCGGAGAATTTTCGTTAGAGCCGATGCTTTGACTATAAAGAAAACAAAACTTTACATATAAACCATTTTAGCGATTATGGAGGAAAGAATATGGGACCGCTAACCTACACATTCCAAGAGCTTGTAGCTCATAAAGAGAGCGGTACGGTTGCCGAGGAGCTTCTTTTGAAGCTCCGTGCCGATGCCGACGAAATTCTTACAAAGCCGACAATGAAGGTAACCGATATCAAGCTTCCGAGACCGTCGGGAAATATACACGACTATACTTCAATTTCGGGATACCGTTGGCCAAACCCCGATACGCCCGACGGAATGCCCTGGGTGCGCCGTGACGGCTACGTAAACCCTGATACGAGGACGGGCATTCATCCCGGAAGTGTGTACGGACGGGTACACACATTAGCTCTTGCGGCATTCTATTTCCCCGAAAAAGCGGAGGAATATGCCGAGTATGCCAACCGACAGATGTACGATTGGTTCGTAAATCCCGAAACCTACCTTGAGCCGAGGGCAAAATATGCGCAGTCTATTCCCGGTGTTTGCGACGGAACCTCTGCGGGACTTATAGAGTTTTTCCATGCACATCCGTTCTTCAACGGTGTCGGAATACTCGACTCTATGGGGCTTTTGGATGCTGAAATACTTGCGGGCACAAAGGAGTGGTTCGTACGCTTTGTAGACTGGCTCAGAACAGATGATGATATTGGAATCACAGAGGGAGCAGGCAGGGATAACCACGGTGTATGGCACGACGCCTTTACGCTTGGAGCTGCTGTGTTCACCGAAAGAAAATCGCTTGTGAGGAGTATTTTGAGAAGCGCATACTATATTCAGATAAAACGCAAGATAAATAAGGACGGCGCTCATCCCGCCGAGCTTGAAAGAACTAAGTCAATGCACTACTCGCTTTACAGCTATGAGCCGATGCTCGTTATTGCGAATGTTGGCGAGAGAATGGGCTTTACAGAGTATTGGGGTATTGACTATGAGCGTGACGAGTGCATACTCAAAAAATCCGCAGATTTTATGTATCCCTACGTTAAAAATCCTGAAACCTGGCCTTACCCCGAGCTTCATCCCACTACTGTGGGTGGACGTATGGCGGCGTGTCTTGCCTCGGTGGCAAAGCGTTTTCCGGGCGAAGGATACGAGGAAAAAATCGAGTCGCTCGGAGTAAAGGCGGAAGCTTGGATGCTCGAGCCGATAATGTAAATTAAGATTAGGAGAAAATAAGATGGGACCTATAACCTACACTTACGAGGAGCTTTTGGCTCATAAAGAGGCGGGACTTGCATCTCCCGAGCTTTTGGAAAAGCTGAGAGTTGATGCCGATACAATTCTTTCGAAGCCGCTGATGCTGATTACGAACGTCAAGCTCCCAAGACCGTCCGGCGATATTCACGACTACATATCGGTAGCGCCTTATTGGTGGCCGAATCCCGACACGCCCGACGGACTTCCCTGGGTGGGACGCGACGGCTACGTCAACCCCGACACGAGAACCGGCGTTCATCCGAGTGCGATGTACGGAAGAATCCAGACGCTCGCCTTGGCTTGCTTCTATCTTGGTGATAACGGCTATTCCGAGTATGCAAGGCGTCAGCTTTACGGCTGGTTCGTTGACCCCGAAACGCGTACGAATCCAAACGCAAAGTACGGTCAGTCCGTACCCGGTGTCGCAGAGGGACGAGGCGCGGGACTCATAGAATTCTGCCAGGCTAATTCGCTTTATAACGCTATCGGAATACTTGAGTGTATGGGGCTTATCGACGAGGAGCTCGTTTCAAAGTTAAAGGCTTGGTTTTATGATTTCGCCAACTGGATGCTCACACACGAGCTTGGCGTCAGAATAGACACCACCTGCGATAACCACGCGTCCTGGTATTCGGCAAACCTTTTGGGTACTGCCGTTTTCACCGAGCGCCCCGCGCTTATTAAAAAGCTTTGCTACACTCTGCATTACCGCAGAATTAAAAACTCTATAAAGCCCGACGGCTCACAGCCCGAGGAGCTTCGCCGCACCAAAGCTATGATGTATTCCTTCTATAATTTGAGTGCGCTCTCTATTGCTTGCAACCTTTCCGCAAAAAACGGATATGCTGAAAATTGGGGAGTTGATATGAACAGCGGCGAGTGCCGTCTTAAGATGGCGGTTGATTTCCTTTATCCTTACGTGCTTGACCCCGCGTCCTGTCCGTATTCGGATTTGAAGCAGGGCGGATATTCTCATTCGATGGCTGAGGCTATGCTCGTAATAGACAAGCGCTTTCCGGGTGAGGGCTATGCCGAGCGTGCAGAGGCTCTGTATCCCGATATCAAATTCCGTCTTGAGCCTCTGCTTTGATGAGTGACTGTACTTGAAAAGCGGCAGCTGTTAACCTATAATATGCCTTAAAAGAAAATAAAAATTTACATATTTAGTGATTTTGAACGATTATGGAGAAAATAATATGGGACCTATAACCTATACCTTCGAGGAGCTTGTTGCTCACAAAAATGGCGGAAAAGCACCTGCGGCGGCTATTAAAAGGCTGCGGTGCGATGCCGATGCAATTCTTGAAAAGCCTACCGCAAAGGTAACCGATATAAAGCTTCCGCGCCCGTCGGGCGACCCTCACGACTTCGTGTCGATAGCGCCTTACCGTTGGCCGAATCCCGATACGCCCGACGGGCTTCCGTGGATACCCCGTGACGGATACGTCAATCCCGACACGAGAAGCGAGGCGCATCCGGGAAATGTGTATACCAGAGTACATACGTTGGCTCTTGCGGCGTTCTATTTTCCCGAAAGGGCGGGGGAGTACGCGGACTACGCTAACCGTCAGCTGTACGATTGGTTTATGAATCCCGAAACGCGCATCAACCCGAACGCACGCTATGCCCAGGCGCTTCCCGGAATTTGCGACGGTCGCTCGTCCGGACTGATAGTATTCGCTACCTGCTATAACCTCTTTAACGCTATCGGAATATTAGACTCCTTGGGACTTATGGATGGAGAAATACTCGAGGGTGTTCGCGATTGGTTCGTAAGATTCGGTGACTGGATTCTTACCGACGAGTTCGGCTTGCGTGTGGATATGGGACACGACAACCACGCCTCTTGGCACGACGCCAACGTAATGGCTACGGCATTCTTCACCGACAGAGTATCCTTGAAGCGTAATATCGCGCTTACCGCATACGACTCGCGTGTGAAAAAGTTTATAGCCGAGGACGGCTCTCAGCCTATAGAGCTTCAGAGAACGAAGGGAATGAGCTATTCGTTCTATAACCTTTTTGCATTGGAGATCGTTGCAAATCTTTCGGAAAAACTCGGATTTACGAAATATTGGTCGGTTGACGAGGAAAGAGGCGTCTGCATTCTGAAAAGTGCGGTTGATTTCCTTTATCCTTACGTCAAGGACCCCGACAGCTTCCCTTACAGCGAGCTTCATAAAGACAAATGCGGCTCGCGTATGGCAAAGAATTTGCTCATCGTCGCAAAGCGCTTCCCGGGTGAGGGATACGAGGAAAAGGCGGCGGAGTTTATGCCCGAGGATGAGGAGTGGCTGCTTGAGCCTCTGCTTTGATTTGACTAAACGAAGAAATAAGAACGAACCGTAAAACGAACGGATACAGTAAAGGATATACTGCTATGGGACCTATAACTTATACCTTTGAGGAGCTTGTTGCACATAAGGCTGCGGGAAAATATCCCGACGCTGCCTTGAAAAAGCTCAGAGCGGATGCCGAGAAAACTCTCGCAAAGCCGCTTGTCGCGGTTACCAAAATAAATCTTCCAAGGCCGTCGGGAAATAAACACGACTACGTGTCGATAGCGCCTTACCGTTGGCCGAATCCCGATACGCCGGACGGACTTCCGTGGATACCTCGTGACGGAGTGGTAAATCCCGATACGGTATCGGGAAACGGTCCGATGGATATGTACGGCAGGGTGTGGACGCTCGGACTCGCGGCGTTTTATTTTCCCGATATTTCGCAAAAATGCGCCGATTACGTCAACCGTCAGCTTTACGACTGGTTTATAAACCCCGAAACCTATATGACACCGCACGCTCTGTATGCACAGGGAATGCCCGGTATATGCGAGGGACGCGCCTCGGGACTTATCGACTTCGGAAATTCGTACGGCTTCTTCAACGCCGTCGGAATACTTGAGTGTATGGGACTTCTCGACTCTGAAATTTTGGCGGGGGTAAAGGAGTGGATATTCAAGTTTACCGACTGGATTTTGACGAGCGAATACGGACTTATCATAGATAGAGGTCACGATAACCACGCCTCGTGGCGAGATGCGAACGTAATGGGCTCCGCATTCTTTAACGACAGAGCTTCTTTAAAAAAGCTTATTGCCATAACGGCGTACGATGCCCGTGTAAAATTCTTTATCGCGCCAAACGGAGCGCAGAACGAGGAGCTTAAACGTACGAAGCCGATAGGATATTCCTTCTATAACCTCAACGCTATGCTCGTAATCGCGAATCTTTCGGAAAAGCTCGGATTCAAAAAGTATTGGTCGGTTGACGAGCAAAGAGGCGTTTGCGTTCTGAAAAGCGCGGTTGATTTCCTCTATCCGTACGTCAAGGACCCCGATTCCTGTCCTTATCCCGATTTACACCACGGTACTTACGGCTCGGGACTTGCCCACGCTATGCTTGCGGTGGATAAGCGCTCCCCCGGCGAGGGATACGCCGAGCGCGCTTTGGAATTTATAAAGGGCGACGAGCGTTGGCTGCTTGAGCCGACGCTTTAACGGACGGTTTTTGAAGCTGTAATATTCGGCTTGCAAAATAAAAAGGCAGATGTTTTTGAAAAACGATAACGACTCAATTCAAAAGGAGAAAAATATGGGACCTATAACCTATACCTACGACGAGCTTCTGGCGCACAAGGAGGCGGGCGTGCCTGAGGCGGCTCTTAAAAATCTTCGCACTCAGGTGGATGAGATTCTTACCAAGCCTACCTTCAAGGTAACCGAAATTAACATAAAGAGGCCATCAGGCGATATGCACGACTATATGTCTGTAAGTCCTTACCGCTGGCCTAACCCCGATACGCCCGACGGACTTCCGTGGGTGCGCCGCGACGGATACGGCAATCCCGATACGGCAAAAAATCCAAGAGCAAACGGCGTTTACGGCAGAGTGCACAGACTCGCTCTCGCGGCCGTTTATTTTCCCGAATGTGCATCGGTGTACGCCGAATACGCAAACCGCCAGATGTACGATTGGTTTATCAATCCCGAAAGCTACGTTAATCCCAACGGAAAGTACGCTCAGTCCATTCCCGGCGTTTGCGACGGATGCTCGCCCGGAATTATAGACTTCACGAACAACCATCTTCTCTTTGACGGTATGGGAATTCTTGAGGCGATGGGGCTTCTCGACCTCGAAATCAAGGAGGGGGTAAAGCGTTGGTTCGTTGAGTTTACCAACTGGCTGATGACCGACGACAATATCGGTATCAGAGAGGGATGCGCCGCCGACAACCACGGCGCTTGGTACGACGAGCAGATTGTGTCCGCCGCCGTTTTTTGCGGCAGAGATACGCTCGTAAAACGCGTGCTCGGTACATCCTATCAGATTCGTATTAAGGGTAAAATTCAGCCCGACGGCTCTCAGCCGCACGAGCTTTTGCGCGCGACGCCTATCGGCTATTCCTTCTACGCACTTGACGCGATTCTTGCCGTAGCGGCTATCGCCGAAAGAAACGGATACGAAAATTATTGGGGAATCGACGCCGACCGCGGCGAGTGCGTTATCAAGCGTGCCGTTGATTACCTTTACCCCTACGTGCTCGACCCAAAGAGCTGTCCAAGTCGGAT
>JAZNFU010000013.1:0-7654 GCA_045576135.1 Eubacteriales bacterium | reverse complement strand
GAGCCCTTGCCGTACGATTTCGTAGTCAGCGGCGAGGACGGCACGCTGACGCTGCCAAAGAGTGCTGAGGACGCAAGGATAGTAAAGTATCTTTCCGCATTCCCCGAAACGATAGACAGCCTTGGTCTTAAGGTTTCCACGGGACTCGTTATTGATTCGAGATGCGAGGAGCTGCTGTTTACACAGCCGCTTAAGAGCAGCGTTCCCATCATTCGCTCGGCTGCGATACAAAACGGCAGAATCGCTTTTCCGCTTCCGATTAAGAATCAGTATATAGCGCCCACCGATTCAAGACTGATACAGAAAAATAAAAATATGATTATCATAAAGCGAGTGCCCGCCGTGTCCGACGAGCGATTCTTGAATACGGCAATCTATCTTGCCGCGCAGATGCCGCAGTACAGATATATCAGCACTCACAACAAGGTGAACTATATCGACACGAAGGACAGGGATTCGGAAATTTGCGCGAGGCTTGCATTCGGTCTTTTCGCGCTTCTCAATTCTACCATATACGACAGATTCCTTTCCATAATCTCGAAGTCGAAGCAGATAAACGCAAAGGAGCTTAAGAATCTGCCGCTTCCGCCGAGAAATCTTATCGAGAATATCGGTATGCGTCTTATGGCGGTTCGCGGCACTTCGGTGTCCGCTTGCGACAAAATTGTAAACCCAACTTTACACGTTATAGAAAGATAAGCTTAAAATACCACGAAGCACCCGGTTTGAAGAAAAGTAAAATCGGGCGCTTTTTGTTATGTATTGTAGGGACGCCTGTCCATACGGTGTATAATAGAACGCGGAGCGAACGCGCTTGCGGGTGGCATTTGGCAAGAATGCTTGGGAGTCGGCGCGTTTTTTGGACACGAATGCAAAAAAGATGTCCAAAACAGATATTGACTTTTTTCAGCGTATATGTATAATCAAGCTTAGAAAATCCGAGGAGGAGATTATCTTATGAAAATAGAGCTTATAGGCGACCCTAAAAATATTATGAATAATACGCTTAGCAAGCATCAGTATTTTGCTTGGCCGAGTATCGCAAAGCTCCGTGACGGAAAGCTCGTTGCGGCGGCGTCGGGCTTCAGAATCGGGCACATAGGCCCGTTTGGCAAGGCGGTTATTTCATACAGCTTTGACGGCGGCGAGAGCTTCACTCCGCCCGCCCCCGTAATAGACACCGTGCTTGACGACAGAGATGCCGGTCTTTGCCCATTTGGTGAAAACGGACTTATAGTTACCTCGTTTAACGGCGCTCGGGTAAAGGAGCTTCGCACTATGCCCGACCAGTGCTATACCGAGGCTGAGGAAAAATATAAGCAGGCGTATCTTGATATCGTTTCGTCCGACGAGGAAGAGGCGGTTTACGGTGGTAATTACAGAATAAGCCACGACGGCGGCGTGAGCTTCGGTCCGCTTCATACGATAAAAATAAGCTCGCCGCACGGCCCGACGGAGCTTCGCGACGGTAGTGTTCTTTGGGTTGGCGAGTCGAGATACGGAGGCAGCGACCATCTGCGTATCGAGGCACACCGGATAAATACCGAGGACGGCACGAGCGAGCGTATCGGCATAATCGAGGATATAACGGTAAACGGTAAAATTGCCGACGTATACGAGCCGTACGCTTGCCAGCTTTCCGACGGCAGAATTATCTGTCATATCCGTACGCAGTACAAGATTCCCGATTCCAACGTGGGCACGCGGGTGACCACCTACCAGAGCGAGTCCTGTGACGGTGGAAGAACCTGGACGAAGCCGTGGTGCGTAATAGAGGACGACGAGCCCGACGGCTCGACGATGCACATAATGGAGCATTCCTCGGGCGTTATAATCGCGAGCTACGGACACCGCTCAAAGCATTCCCCGCCCCAGGGCATTCGAGTTATGTTCTCCTACGACGGCGGAAGAAGCTGGGATAAGCACTACAAGCTTTACGATATATCACCCGATATCCCCACCGCTCTGTGCGGTGACGTCGGATACCCGATGACCGCGGAGCTTGACGACGGCAGTTTGATTACCGCTTTCTATACGAGAGTTAATTACAAGAGCGCAAATATACTTACTCAGAAATGGCGTATGGTTGACTAAAGCCTCGCGGTTTTGCACGATTTGCAAACAAACGCGTACAAAAATAGCAGAATTTCGGCTAAAAAGCGAAAAATAATAAAAATGACAAGGATATCCAAGCTACTGCGTGGCGGCGAGGATGTCCTTGTCATTTTTCGTTTTTTAGTGTGTACCCCGAGAATTATTTTTCGGATTTTTTCGAAAATTTTTCAATAATATATTTGCAGTTTACTATCTTTTCGGCTATTTGACCGCGAGAGAAATAGTAGTGGTTTGCCGCCTCGTATCCAACGGCGGCGCACTTATTCATAAGCTCAAGCGTGAGGCGCGCTACGGCTATCTCGTCCTCGGCGGCGCTTACCGCATCGGCGTATCTTTCCGAATCTCTTGCGCGGATAAATCTGATTTGGTTGAGCGACGATTTGAAAAGACAGTACGCCGCTTTTGCCATTATCGCCGCTTCGCCGTCCTCATCCGCCGGGAGCATTTCAAGACCGATTTCCCACGCGGAGCAAAGCTTTTCGAACTGCTTTTCGAATACGTCCGCGGGATACATCACGCGCCAGCTTTCAAGGTCGTCGTAGGCGAAGCAGGTCATAGTCGCCGCATAGCCGGTAGGCTTTTCGAACAGAAGCGTCGACGGTCCTGCGTTTTGAGGCCCCAAATATAAAACGTGAATATGGAAGGGGAATTCGCGAAACGCCTTTGCAAACTGCTCCTCTGCCGCGCGGATTTTCGGGTTTTCCTCGGGCAAATTGCATTTTTCGTAAAAATACTTAGCCGCCGCCGCGATGTTGCGGCAGGGATAGCCGCCGAGCGTCCAACCGAGCATCAGATGCTCAACGCCGCATTCGCCAATCTTTTTAATATGCTCCTCGACCGTCGGGGTGACGGGAATTGCGGGCACGGTCGACGCCTCCCAGGTGGTATTTATCTGCACCTTTGCCGCGGTTTCGAGTCCCATTTTGCGTGCAAGCTCCCATTCGCGCTTCGCGCGCTCTCCGGGACCGACGATGCTCATCGAATAGTCGAGCACGTTGCCCTTGACGCCGCCTATCTCAAACGGAATATCAAGCTCGCTTTGCGACATAAGTATGACGCCGCGCGGAAGCTTTTCTATAATCTGCTCGTTGTACTCGTCGAAGCTCCAGCTCCAAGCGAAGACCTTGATATCGGGGCTTACTCTGCGAGCGCCGTCGAGAATACACTCCACCGTTTTTCCGATAACCTCGCCAATACCGAGCTTTTTACAGCGGGGGCAGGTGCAGTCGTCCGCCGAGTGCGAGAAGCAATTCGTTACGTTTTCCGAGCGCGTTATCGTGAAAAATCCGCCTATATTCGAAACGGCGCGGCAGATAGACTCAACCGAGTCGCGCAGGTATTCGCGCACGCGCTCAACCGAGGTGCAAAGACACCCCTTGTCCTCGCGCGTGTGACCGAGAATATCGGGATTGCTTTTGAAAAATTCTATCGGCATCGCTCGCGGCTCGTTGATATAAAGGTAGAGCTTCATACCGAATTTTTCGAGCCTTTGCGCAAAGCGCTTCATTCTCTCTAGACGCTCCTCGTAGCCGCGTGACACCTCGGGGTCAAACGGAAAGGGTGCCAGCTGAGAGAGCACGCCCTGCGTCCAGATGCCGTTGATGCCGAGCTTGCTGTACGCCAAAAGCTGCTCGTCGGGCAAAAATTCCTCCGAGTCAACGTCAAACGCGCGCTGATAAAGACCCGAAAAGGCGTAAATCATTCGGGTTTTGAAGCGCTCCTTGCCCTCAAATTCTATTTTGGGCAGGTCGTATTCGAATTCAAAGGGCGATTTTCCCGAAAAATCAAGAGCTTGCATAGTGGCTCTGATTTTCTCGGTTTGCTCTGCCTGCTCCTTGGTCAAAGCGTGATACACGACCGGCTCGCAAATCGGCTTTCCGTCAAGCTTTATATCGAGGAAATCCTCCTCGCGCATTATCAGGGCAAGCTCGTCAGCGCTCATTTCGAGAAGCTCAAGCAGCTGCTCGTAGGGCAGAATATGCCACATCCGTCTGATTATCGTAATATATCCGCGCCGAAGCCAGAGGTCAGCGGGTTGATAGTCGGGCAGGCCCATAGCGCGTATGGCGCGCTCCACGTTTTCGGTCGTGGTTTTCAGTATCTTGGCTATTTTTTCGGCAGGCATGTATTCCGAGGCTCTGAAAATGAACGCCTGATAGCGCGTGGGAAAATGAGAGAGCGGTATCGCATCCTTTTTAAGAGGCGGTAATGAATAAAGCATACAGTTTCTCCGTTTTCTTTTGTAAAATCAGCCCTCGTCAAAGAATTCTTCCAGCATACAAAGGCCGTCGTAGCCGTGGGCAAAGTAGGATTTGAGCGCTCTGCCCATATCGTAGTAGTTAATCTCAAGGTTGAGCGCGCCGCGATATCCCGCGCGCTTGAGCGCGGGCATAATCGAGCGCCAGTTTACCGTACCCACCGTCGGCACGAGGTGGTCGTCAAAGTATCCGCGGTTGGAGGCAACGTGGGTAATTTTGATTTTGTCGCCGATAAGCTCAAAGGCGCGCTCCTGCCTCGTGGACATAAGATTTGCGTGCCCGAAATCCCAGCATACGCCGATGCGCTCGGACTTGAAGGAGTCCATAAGCTCGCGGAAATCCTGATAATCGGCGGTATAGAACTTGTAGTGCGGACAATCGGGGAAAATCGGGATATTCTCAACGGCTATGCCGACCCCGAGCCTTTCGGCTTCCTCAAGATAGATGCTTATTTCGTTGTAATTGTCACGGCGGGATATTTCGGGGTCACAGCCGTGGCTGAAAGCTGTTCTTGGGTGATACGCGCCCCACTCACAGCCGAGTATTTTCATAGCGCGGAGCGATTTCATAATCGCATCCCGAACCTCGTCGAGAATTATCTCGGACGAGAGGAATATATCGTATACGGGCAGGTGCATCTGCACGCACGCAAGTCCGCGCTCGTCGAGCATTCCTTTGATTTTATGGATATTCGACTCCCAGTCCTTATCGCAAAAGAATTTTGCGCCGCAAATCGAAACGTCACAGCCGTCAAAGCCCGCCGCTTTAACGTAGTCGTAGAGCAGGGGGTCTAAAATTCCGGGCACGCTCTTTTGCTGTAGGTAGCTTTCCACGCTGATTGATTTGAGCATAATCTGCATCTCCTTAGTTATTTATACGGTTTTCTATAAATTCGATTATCGGCGTGCTGTCCTCAAGTCCGTGCGGATGGTGTCCGCAGCCCGCCTTTCCTATGGTGAGGATATCTCCGCCATTTTCCTTGTAGTATCGTTCAAGGATTGCGCCGTTTTCCTCGTAGGGTACTACCGTATCCGAGTCACCGTATACCATCACTATCGGAACGCCGTTTTCCAAAAGGATTGGCATTTTATCTATCGGGTGCTCTCTGTAATAGGTGAGCTGCGAGAGGGTGATGCCGGTAGCACCGGTGAATTCGGCGAGCATCCCTTCGGCGTGTTCAAAATCCCGTCCCACGCCGGCGGGGCAGGAGAGCAAATTCATAACCGGCGCGTCAAGATAAAGCACCGATACGCATTCGGGGTGGCGCGCGGCAAGCTTCGAGGCTATAAGACCGCCGCAGCTCATACCGACGGGAACGCAACGCTTATCAAGCGCGTACTCGCGATGCAAATAATCTATAAAACGAGCCTTGATATCAAGGTCCTCGTCAAGACACCAACGCGTCTTGTTTGCTATGTGAGCAAGATGCCAACCGCGGTGAAGCATCTCTATTTCGAAATCGGGGAATGCGCCGAAATACTCGGTTTTTAACAAAAAATGTCCGCTTTTATTTGCATTTTTGGGAAAAACGAGCGTCGCTTCTCTGCTTTCGAATTCAAAAACGATGCTATCAAATCCGTTCCAGGTCGTTTGCTGAATTTGCATATTCTACTCCTTTGGTGCTCGTCGCGCGGCGCAAAAAAACGCACCCGCCTCGCTTTGCACGCTACGTATTTTTCTGTAGCCGATGTGGCCCACGTTACAATAATTATACCATTGTCAAGCGAGCAAGTAAATGTTTTTTTAATGTATTTTCGCGAATTTGGGCGGCATTTTTTGCACAATAGTAAAATTCGCGGCGGCTTTTGCACAATGTTGAATTGAGGTACGGCTTGATTCGTGCGTGACCCGTGCGCCCCGCGGATTTTCGCGAAATTTCACCGCAAGTATTTACAAAACCGAAAATATGATATATAATGAGAGAAAAAGATTTTTAGAAAGGATGCAACCGATGAAAATATCTACCGAAATCGTATCTGCCGCGAGGCTTATAGGCGAGGAGCGTGCCGTTGAACAGATAGCAAAGGCGGGCTTTGACGCTTGGGACTTTTCTATGTTTGATATGGCAAAGTACGACAGAGAAAAGAAGTGCTTGCTTGAGAACGGTCATCCCTTGGCGAGCAATAACTATCTTGCCTTTGCGCGCAGATTAAAGCAGATAGGACTTGATAACGGAATCGTGTGCAATCAGTCGCACGCGCCCTTTCCGACCTACTCAAAGGAGGTGCTTTCCTACTGTAAGCGCGCTATAGAGTGCACGGCTGAGGCGGGCGGTGAAATCTGCGTGGTTCACCCGGATAACTATAAAGGCGCTCGCGAGAATGCCGAGATGTATCTTGAGCTTTTGCCCTTCGCGAAGGAGTGCGGAGTGAAGATTGCAACCGAAAATATGTGGTGCTGGGATAAGGAGCGTGACTGCGTCTCCTTCGCCGCTTGTATGACGCCCGAAAGCTTCTGCGAGCATATTGATATCGTAAACGACGATTATCTCGTCGGCTGTCTTGATATCGGACACGCCGAGATGTTCGGCGCGGGTACGTCGGCGGTTGAGCTTATACACGCCCTCGGTAAAAAAAGGCTTGCCGCGCTGCATATTCACGATAACGACCTGAAGGCTGACAGCCATCAGATTCCGTTTTCTATGAAGATAGATTTCCCACCGATAGTAAAGGCGCTGCGCGATATCGGCTACGAGGGATATTTCACCCTTGAAGCCGAGAGCTTCCTTAAGCAGTACACGCCCGAAACGGCGACGGAGGGCATCGAGAAGCTTGCCGCGTCGGCAAAGCGTCTTGCTCGGATGTGGGACGAGGCAAAATAAGGCTATATTGCAAATTGCACAAAAATGCAAACTGTCGGTATGGATTTTATCGGCTTCGCCAAGCGGTTTCGCTTTGCCGTACGCGCAAGGCGAGTCGAACTAATTCCCACCTGCGAGCAATCGATTTTAACGGCGCAGATGCAAACGAGCCGCGAGGATAATCGGAGGCAAAAATAAATTTATGACAAGTATAGTTGTCAAAAAAACAGCGAAAAAGAGTCCGTTCGGAGAAAAACGAACGACTCTTTTTGTTTTTTGGCGTAAAAGCTTCCGACCGTTTTTGCAGTCGAATCCGACCGCTGTTTTGCGTAAGCGCGAGGAAAAATCACCGACGAAGATCGTGGCGGGGAAAAACGCCGTGAAAATCCCCCTTTATGCAATATGCCCAAATTGTGAACGAAAACTTGTTACATAATTAAACCATATTTGGCTTGACTTTACAAGTCCTCGGGTTTATAAT
>JAZNFU010000012.1:0-4206 GCA_045576135.1 Eubacteriales bacterium | reverse complement strand
GAAAGAACCTCCTCTACCGAATCCTCGTCTGCTGCCTCTATCGCCATTTCGCAGAGCGTAAGTGCATCCTCAAGCCTTGAGCAAAGCTCCTCGTAGCTCTCTATTTTCGTCTTAAGCTGTTTTATCTCTTGAAGCTTCTTTGAGGATTTTTCCGCATCGTTCCAAAAATCCTGGACCATAGTTTCACGCTCAAGCTCCTCCGCACGCTCGCGAAGCTCCTCGATGCGAAGCTGGCTCGAAAGCTCGTCGAGCACCGAAAACATTGCGCCAAGCCGTCTTTTAGCTTCTTCTAAAGCAACAATCATACAAAAATCCTTTCCAAATTCCGCGCGCTCAAAGCACGCCACACTACATTCTACCATAAAATATCATAATTGTAAATAGTAAGTTTGAAATAAATATTGATTTTTTCATAAAGCTGTGTTATACTTATATAAAAATAAAAAGCGAGGATATTAAAAATGAAGGTAACTAAAGAAACGCTTATCGGCGATATACTCGATTTCGCACCCCAGCTTGCTCCTATTTTCTTTGAGATAGGTATGCACTGTCTTGGCTGCCCTCACTCCAGAGGCGAGAGCATCGCGGAGGCTTGCGCGGTTCACGGAACGGACGCTGATGCGCTGATTGCGAAGATAAACGCACAGCTTGGCGAATGAGTGATATCGTAGACGGCAGACTTTTGTCAGTAGCAAAATTCGTAAGGCGGGGCGCGAGGTTTGCCGACGTAGGAACGGACCACGCGTACCTGCCGATTTTTTTGCTCACCGAGGGTATTATTGACAGAGCCGTCTGCTCGGATATAAACGCGGGGCCCTTGGATAACGCCAGAGCGACCGCCGCCGAACGCGGCGTTTGTGACAAAATCGATTTTTACCTTGCCGACGGTGCGGCGGCACTCTCGGAGCTTGGGATTACCGATATGGCTGTTTGCGGTATGGGCGGCGAGCTGATTTCCGAAATCATTGAAAAAGCGCCCTTTATAAAAGAGCGTCGCGTCCGTCTGATTTTACAGCCGATGACGCGTCAGGAGCATTTGCGCGAGTATCTTTACAAAAGCGGCTTCAGCATAGTCGGCGAGGACTACGCCGCAGCGGGCGGTAAAAGCTACAGCATAATCGCCGCCGAGTACAGCGGAATAATACCAACCGACGAGCCGAGTGCGGCGGTAAGGTACGGCGGAATTTGCGAAAAATCACAAGCGGCGCAGCGAGAGTATCTTCGGGCGAAGCTTCGCTCAAAGCTCAAAGCGCAGGCGGGAATAGCCAAAAGCGGTAGGCGGGATGCCGAGCTTTCGCTCGATATAGAGTATATAGAGCGCCGACTTTCCGAGCTTGACGCCCGATAGCGCCGACCTAAGCCGTCTTTTGTGGGGCGGCGCGCCCCCTTAGTACATAGCCACCCGACACGGTCATTTTTGGTAAAAAAAGGAGAATCCTTTATGAACGTAAAAGAGCTTTATGAGAAAATAAGCGAGAGAATACCCGAGGTGCTTCGTATGCCGTGGGATAACGACGGCGTTATGTGCTGTACCGACAGCTCGGCTGACGTGCGCCGCGTCTTGATAGCGCTCGACGTGACCGACGAGGTAGTGGATTACGCTATCGAGGGGGATTTCGACCTTATAATATCCCACCACCCCTTGATTTTTAAGCCTCTTTGCTCGATAAGTGACGAGAGCCATATCGCAAGAAAGGTGATAAAGCTGATAAACGCGGGAATTTCGGTATTTTCATTCCACACCCGTGCCGACGCCGTCGAGGGCGGTGTCAACGATATTCTTGCCGACCTCGTCGGGCTTTATTCGACCGAGCGCTTTGGCGAGGGCGGACTTGGCAGAGTTGGCGAGCTTGACGAGGAGATGTCGCTTGACGATTTTGCCTCAAGCGTGAAGCTCACTCTCGGCGTTGACAGCCTGAGAGTTTCGGACGGATACAATACCGTAAAGCGCGTTGCCGTTCTCGGCGGCGACGGAAAGGACTTCGTCGCGGATGCAATCGAGGCGGGCGCGGACACCTTCGTTTCGGGTAGGATAAGCTATAATATTATGGCGGAGGCGTCCGAGATGGGAATTAATCTTATCGAGGCGGGACATTTCTTCACCGAGCATCCCGTGACCGAATTCTTCGCCGGTATTATCCGCCGCGTTAGCGCGGATATATACGTGCAGGTGGTGAACTCCAACGTGATAAGAGTAATATAGTCAAGAAAATCGACAGAAGAATTTTTCTTTCTGTCGATTTCGTGTTGTAATGTATTTTGGAGGACAAATATGTCGCTTGAGTATAACAAAAAGAATATTACACTGGCAAGAAGCTTGCGAAAAAATGCAACGCCTCAGGAAAATCATTTGTGGTATGATTTTTTGTCTAAATACGAGGTGCGGTTTCAAAGGCAGAAGGCGATTGATAATTTTATTGCAGATTTTTATTGTCACAAAGCAAAGCTGATAATAGAAATTGATGGCTCGCAGCATTATACCGCGTTGGGAAAAGAAAGGGACGAGTTTCGTACTGAAATTCTTGAAGGGTACGATATGAAAGTAATTCGTTTCACGAATATGCAAATTAACACAAATTTCGAGGGCGTCTGTAAATACATAGATTCCGTTGTAAAAGCCGCTGTTGAAGGCTTAAAGTGAAATAAAGCCTCCATCTTCGAGGTAGCGAAGCGGCGCGAGGGTGTTAAAAAACAACACGGCGCGTTGTTTTTCCCCGAGCGTGACCGAGCCGTAGCGAGAAGGGGGACCGCGTGCGGTGGAAGGAGTTTTTTTGCTCGCAACGAAAACGAGTGTTTTTGAAATGACGCACTCTCCCTCAGTCAGCTACGCTGACAGCTCCCTCCCGGAGTGAGCCTTAGGAGGAAGGAGTTTTTTGCTCGCAACGAAAACGAGTATTTTTGAAATGACGCACTCTCCCTCAGTCAGCTACGCTGACAGCTCCCTCCCGGAGTGAGCCTTAGGAGGAAGGAGTTTTTTGCTCGCGCGAAAGCGTAGCTCGGCGTTTGCATCGCGTTTTTTTATTTACATCTTTACATCAAAAAGAGGGCAGCTCGATTTTTGCATTTGAGCTGCCCAAGGTTTATTTGATTTTCAGAGCTTAATATTCCTCGCCCTCTCCCTCGTCAGAGGTGAAGAGCACGGAGTTGCCCGTCGGGTCGATGTAGACCGAGTCTTTGTCGCCTGCGAATTCAATGAAGGCGTCCTTTATACCGTTGAATGCGTACGCGCAGATTATCTTCGTATCGGCGCTGACGGTGAAGCTGGTCTTTTCGTCAAGAACCTTAACGAGCACGAGCTTGGGATTGCTTTCGTTACCGAGATATCTTACGTTATCCTCAACCGTGTAGTTGAGCGAAACGCAGCCGTGGAAGGTATACGCGCCCACGTATTTCAGCGAATCCGGAATTGTGAGCTGAGTGATCTTCGAAAGACCGGAGAGCGCATAGTCGCAAAGCATTGCGATTCCGTCGGGGAGCGTCAGCGAGCTTGCCGCCGTTGCCTTTTCAAACGCGTAGGAATATACTATCTTCGTATCGTCGTGAAGCACTATGCTCTGTACCGCAGACTGAGTGCCGAAGGCTACCGTGTAGGGATTATCCGTATTTCCGAGATAGTAGACGCCGTTGTAAAGCGTGGTTGAGCTGAGAGCGGAATTCTTAAACGCATCGCCGCCGATGTAGGTGAGCGTTGAGGGCAGAGTCGCACTTGTGAAGGTCGTACAGCCGGCAAATGCGAAATCGCCTATTTTCTTAACGCCCTCGGGGATAACGATAGAGCTGATGCCCGCGCCCATAAACGCCTTATCCGCAATCTCAACTACGGGAAGTCCGTTATGCGTGTAAGCAACGTATACCTGTCTGTCGCTTCCCTCGTAGCCGATTACCTTGTAGCCGGTTCCGTCCTCGTTAAGTGCGTAAAGAAGTCCGTCGGTGCTGTCGACGAATTTAGCGTAAAGAGTAATGTCGGTGCAGGAGTTTATAAGAGAGCCGGAAACGCTGTAATTACTGTCGGCATACCAGCCGAAGAAGTGAGATTCAGCCTTCGTTGCGGGCTTGATGGAAATGGGAAGATCCTCTACGGTAAAGCTCGTGGGGTTGCCGACGTGCTCACCGCCCGAGAGAACGTACTTGATGGAATAGCTGACAGCCTTCCAGTTAGCCGTATACGTCTTATCGGCTCTGTCAACGACGGGGTCGATAACAACC
>JAZNFU010000011.1:0-1769 GCA_045576135.1 Eubacteriales bacterium | reverse complement strand
TGATAAAATGCTGACGCTTCAAGGAATCGACGCGGCGTTTACGCTCGTTCGTATCGGTGAACAAATACACATTTCGGGCAGATCCAACGGCTCGGTCAACGTGCAGCTTATACTTGAAAAGATAGGCGGCGGCGGTCACTTTGACGTTGCGGGTGCACAGGTGATCTCGGATTCGGTAATTTCGGTTCTCGAAACCTTAAAGGCGTCTATTGACGACTATATTGAAGCATAAAGTTAATGTGCCAATCGGCAGAATGGAGATATTATGAAAGTAATTTTACTGTGTGACGTAAAAGGACAGGGAAAGAAAGATCAGATAGTCGAGGTATCCGACGGATACGCGCGCAATTTCCTTTTTCCTCAGAAAAAAGCGGTTGCCGCTGACGCGAAAGCGACCAACGAGCTTAAAAACAAAGAGGAAGCAAAGCAATTCCGTATTAGCGAGGACAGAAAAGCCGCACAGCAGCTTGCGGATAAAATCAACGGTGCGGAGCTTGATATTCGGATAGGACACGGTCAGGACGGCAGACTCTACGGCTCGGTAACCGTCAAGGACGTCGCTACCGCACTCTCCGAGAAAATAGGTACGGACGTAGACAAAAGAAAAATCACTCTCAAGGAAAATATCAAAGCATACGGTAACTATTCCGCGGAAATCAAGCTTTTTTCCGACGTGGTAGCGAAATTCACCGTAAGAGTTCATGACTGAATCGGGAGCTTTTTAATATGGACACGAGCTTTATCAAACAAATGCCCATATCCATTGATGCGGAGCGGGCGTTGCTTGGTTCTATCATAATCAAGCCGGAAACGCTTGATGTTATCGGCGGTTACATCGTACCCGAGGATTTTTATGATAACGACCACAAAATAGTGTATACGTCGCTGTTGTCTATGTATATGCAGAATAAAACGATAGACAGCGTAACACTCGTTAATGATATAAAAGCGCAGGGCGGTAAGGATGAGGCGAGCGGTATTGAATTTATATCCTTGCTTGCACAGTCCGTACCAACCGCTGCAAACGCAAAGGACTATGCAAAAATAGTCAAGGAAAAATCCACCCTCAGAAAGCTGATAAACGTATGTGACTCCATTACCGAGGACGCTTACGAGGAGGGGGCTGACGTTCATCAGGTTATAGACGGCGCGGAGCAGAAGATTTTTGACCTTTCGCACGAGCGCGACTCGAAGGAGTTTCGTCATATACGCTCTATTTTGCAAAACGTATATCACGATATAGAAAATCTTGCGGAAACCAAGGGCGCTATAAAGGGTGCGAGAACGGGCTTTTCCGAGCTTGACTCTTACCTTATAGAAATGGGTAAGGGCGACCTTATTATCGTCGGAGCAAGACCCGGTATGGGTAAAACCTCGTTTGCGCTTAATATAGCCACGAACGTGGCAAAGGCGTCTAAAAAAGCCGTTGCGATATTCTCGCTTGAGATGTCGGGCGAGCAGCTTGTAACCCGTATAATATCGAGCGAGGCTCTCGTTGACTCTCACAGCATCAGAACCGGTCAGCTGAAGCCTGAGGACTGGGAAAACATAGCCAACGTCGTTACGACACTTTCCGGCTGTGACATATATATTGATGATACCTCTGCGATAAACGCTACCGAAATGAAATCAAAGCTTCGCAGAATTTCAAATCTCGGTCTTGTCGTTATCGACTATATCGGACTTATGCAGAGTACGGTAAACACCGACAACAGAGCGCAGCAGGTCGGTGAAATATCACGAAACCTTAAAATTATGGCAAAGGATTT
>JAZNFU010000010.1:0-7524 GCA_045576135.1 Eubacteriales bacterium | reverse complement strand
ATTATCTATATCCCCTGAGCTCATAGAGAAAACGACCACCATAAAGGCTATGACGAAAAGGAAGGTTATCGGCATAACCGAGGTGTTTATATCCTCAAGCTTTGATGCGGTCGAGCCGATAGCACCGAACATAAACGCATAGATTAAGAAGCCGAGCACGAAGAAGACCATAAGATATATAAACAGCTCAAGCGGAATATTGAAAATCGAGGCTATCAGAGGATTGGAAAGCGCCTCCCGATTCACGTTATAGAGGAGTATCGCCGTTCCGAAAATAAGCAAAAGCTGTGAAAAACCGGCGATACAGGATGCGAGAACCTTGCCGAACATCATACTCGTCGGCTTTGCGCTCGTGATAAGAAGCTCCATTGCGCGCGAGCTTTTCTCGCTCGCCACGTTGGTCGCAACCATCTGTCCGTAAAGGAGTATCACCATATAGAGTGCAAAAATCATAACGTAGGTGTAAAAGAAATTCTGCATCTGGTCCTTGCCGAGAGTTTGGGTTTCGCTCTCAATCACGACGGACATAATCGCGGCGGCATCATCGAGTGAAATGTTATTGTTAATCATTTCTTTTATTCGGTAAAGCTCTTGAAGCAGGCCGTCGGCAATCTGAGTATTTACGTCGTACATTGAAAGATTGTTGACGTAATAGGTGTAGGACGTGTAGCTGTCCATAACGAAGGCACATTCAGCCGCACCCGAGGTAATATCAGCCTTCAATTCGTCGATACTTCCCTCTCGAATTTCGACTCTGTAATCGGTGAACGCAGGCACGAAATACCCAAGCACACCCTCGCAAAGCTCGGAGTCCTCCGAATAAATCAGCATTACGGGAAGCTCGCCCGTGGGAGTATCGACGTCGTCCGATTCAAACGCCGCTATTATATTGGGAATAAACATAACCACGGTAATAGCCGCCATAAGAAAGACGGTTATACCGACGAATATTTTATTCTTCAAATATCCGAGAAGCTCGAATTTAAGTATTTTTCCAAGCTGTTTCATACTCTGCCCTCCCCTTATATCTGCTCACCGGCGTATTCTACGAATATATCGTTGAGCGACGGTTCAAACACCTTCATCTCGTCGATATCGCAGCTCTGGGCAAGCCAACTCATCATCTGCCGCTTTCCGTCCGGACTTTTCAGCCTTACGAGGAGCGCTCCGCCCTCGGTTTCCGTGACGGCACCGCCAAGCTCAGCCTTGATTATTTCGGGCGTGCGCGTGCTGAGGAGAATTTTATCGCGCGGATAATTTCTCTTTATTTCACGCAGATTGCCGCTGATGGCAACCGTACCCTTATTGATGATGGCAATACTGTCGCAAAACTCCTCTATATAGCTCATCTGATGGCTTGAGAAAAGCACTATCTTGCCTTTGGCTATCTGCTCCTTCACGACGTCCTTTAAGAGTATGGCGTTGACCGGGTCGAGTCCCGAAAACGGCTCGTCGAGTATCACGATATCAGGGTCGTGAGCGAGCGCCGTTACGAGCTGAATTTTCTGCTGATTACCCTTCGAGAGCGTATCAAGGCGCTTACCTCTGTATTCGGTCATACCAAGCCTTTCAAGCCAATAGTCAATCGACCTCGTTGCCGCCGATGCGCTCATACCCTTAAGCTCGGCAAAGTATATAAGCTGGTCTATAATAGGCTTTTTCGGGTAAAGTCCTCGCTCCTCCGGAAGATATCCTATGCCGATTTTTTCGTAATCGATAGGCTTGCCGTCGATAAGCACCTCGCCCCTATCAGCAGGAAATACGCCGGTAAGAATTCGTATGGTAGTGGTTTTTCCCGCGCCGTTTCTGCCGAGCAAGCCAAACGCTTCACCGCCCTCGACCGAAAAGGAAACGCCGCTGAGCACCCGCTTTTCACCAAACGACTTATCAATATTGCGAAGTTCAAGTATCATTTTTATAGCCTCCCACTCTTTTAATATCTTTAAATAATTTTATCACCGATATCCGCCGCTGTCAATAGATGCGCCGTAAATTCATACGCCGTTTTGATAAAAGCTCGAAGCTGTGCGGCATTTTTGGGTGTGCGCCGAGCGTGACGCTAAGGCAAAAAAAGTGAAAGGCTGCCCCACTTCTTTGCCAGGACAGCCTTATTTTGCCGCGTTTAGTTTACATAAAGCGAGCTTTTTAGAGATTATGCCACTCGCCGAGCGTATTCTTTGCAGCTACGACGCCGCCGCGTATTTTCATAACGTCAAGCGTTTGTGCCGCATCAAACGATGTAACGCCCGTAAGATAGAAGCGAAGAATATCAGAGATAAGCGCCGCAAAGAAATCCGAGGATATATTCTTACCCTTATTTTCACCGAGCGAATTTTCGGCATTCACGCTGAAGCCGAGGGCGGGTGCGTGAATCATCACGGAGTGTTTTCCACCCTCAAATTCGACCGTACAAACGCTCTGTGACGCCGCAGGCTTTTCAACACGCACGCGAGTGGGCTTTGCACCGAGGAGCTTTACGGCAATTTCAGCCTGATGAATAATATACTCGTCAAGGTTGCTGCCACCGCCCGTGGTGATAAGCGATTTTGCCCCCGCAAGACTGTCAAGCTCGCAGGCATAGCGCAAGGCTGAGCTTGAGAAGAATTTAGTGCCGTATTTTTCCGCGATATCAAATATTTTCTTCGCCGTTTCATAGTCGGGCGCAAATGTTTTGTCGATATAGGTGTTTTTACCGTATTTAAGAGCTTGCTTGGCATAGGCAAGGTGGCACTCGGGGTTGGAGGGTGCGAGAATAAGCACGTAGTCCGACTTCTCGCAAAGCTCGGCGATGCTCCGGCAGAGCACGGCTCCGTTTTTTTCGCACCACTCAGCCGAGCTGACGCTGTCAAGGGGTGATACGTCAAGCTCCGCCCATGCGTATTTCACCTCAAAATCCTCTCCCATATCCGACGCCGCTTTTTTTATCCACGCAGGATAGTTGTTAGCGTGCCATTCACTCAAATAATAATCTATAAATCCAATAGTCTTCATATTAATCACCCGACAAAATAAAATTCGTTTTTCCGCAGTCTTTCCTCACCGCGTCGCCACACGGCAGCCGCATCCATAAGCGTTGAGTCCGCGCACAAGATTTTACCGCGCCTTATCTCGTCGCCCGTGAGATGCTGCTCGATTTTAGAATACTTTTGCGAGTAGTGCGTTCCGTCCGGCTTTAAAAAATAATGTCTTACGCTCTCCTTGCGGTACACACCTCCCGCGCCGTCGTCAAGCTCGTAGGTGAGCTTGTTTTTTCTATCGAGAAGATAGGAGGGCTCAACGAGCTCCTCAACGCCGTGCATCGAGGTGTTATGGTCGGTGGAGCAGCCGAGGAAAAGTATCTTTCCCGAAAAGGCGGGGAGCTTCGCAAAGGGCGAGTTTTTACCGACCGGCGTTTCGTCCAAGCGGTGATTTTCAAGAAGCGCGTCGGCGTGTTTTCCCAAAGCACAGCAGGAGTGCGTTGCGTGCATACTCCGCTTAACACCCGCCACCTGAGTGCGAAAATACTCCGCAAGATAGCCGATGCACGAGGGGGTTTTTAAAAGATTAAAATACGGCTTTTCGCGCGTTACAGCCACGAACGACAATGCGGGCAAAACGAGCGTTCCCTCCTCGCCGAGATAGGATATCAGGGCGTCGAAGAAGGTTTTTGCACCGCCCTCGACCTCGCCGAGCGACTTAAACGAGGAGTGCATAAGAAGCACGTCACCCGGCAGGATACCGAGCGAGCGCAAATCCGCGTGTATTTTTTCGGTTATATTCATAGCTGAATTTCCTTTTTTGCTTCGGCGGATTCGTAGAGCGCATCGAGAAGCCTTGCGCTCTCAAGAACGTAGTCTATATGGCTCTTATCCTTAACGCCGCTCTTAATAGAGTTTATAAAGGCTCTGTCCTGCTCGGCGTACTGATTGGGAATATCGTGCTCGGTTTTACACTCCTTGAGCGTCTGTCCGTCCCAGTAGGTGAACTGACCGCCGTAATTAAGGCGCGCGCCACCCTTGTCACCGAGAATATCAACGTACATTTCGGGAACACCCACGTTCTGCGCCCAAGCGCCGTTGAAGGCTATGCTCGCCTTGTCCGTACGAACGAAGCCGCTGATAAAGTCGTCAACCTCAAAGGTGCCGTTTTCTATATCCCAGGTATCCTCAGCCCACATTCCGTAGCCCTTATAATTATAAGCCTTCATATCCTTTGCCATCTCGCCGTACGCGTTACAGCTGACGCTCTTAAGCTTCGCGCCGCCGAGAATATAGAGCACGAGGTCGAGAAAATGCACGCCCCAGTCTATAAGCACGCCGCCGCCCGAAAGCGACTTGGTCGTAAACGCACCGCCAAGACCGGGAATACAGCGGAATTGACGGAAGGAGCAATAAACGTGATATACGTTACCGAATTTGCCCTCTCTATACATTTTTTCAAGAAGCTCAACCGACTTGTTGTGGCGGTTGCAAACGCCGATATTAAGCATCAGGTTATTTGCGTTGGCGCACTCAGCCATCTCGCAGGAAAGCTCGTAATTTACCGTAATAGGCTTCTCGCAAAGAACGTGCTTACCCGCGCGCAGAGCGTCCATCGTGATAACGTAATGCGCGTAATTGGGAGTCAGGACGAATACCGCCTCGACCTCCGGGTCGGCAAGCGCCACCTTATAATCGGATATAACCGTTTCAGCCTTTGGGAAATCAGCCTTCAGCTTTTCAGCCTTGGGAACGTCAAGGTCGCAAACGTATTTGATTCTCACGTCATCCATACCCGAAAGGGCGGGCAGATGCGCGTTTCTCGCTATACGGCCGCAGCCGATAATTGCTAAAGTAGTCATATTTTACACCTCGCACGATTTTAGTTTTTTCACTAAATTAATTATACGATAGCAATCGACGATAGCAAATGTTTTTCTTTCATATAAAATTTGTCATTTTTTCACATTTGAAGAAAAATCGATAAATTCAGATGTATTTTTTTGTCATTATTGACATATCGAGAAAAATACTATATAATAAATTCCGAGGTGATGAATATGGGAAAGAGCGCAAGATATCATATAAACAATACGTATATTTCAAGTCCGCTGAACTTTGGTGGCATATATCTCGTTCAGATAGGCCGCAGATACTGCGAGGGGGGTGACGTTATACCAGCGCACCCACATCTCAATTGGTTTGAGTTTACCGTCGTTCGCACCGGACGCGGCACCGTAATCACGAACGGAGTCGATACGGCTGTTTCGGCGGGTGATATTTACGTTTCCTTTCCTTGCGACGTTCACGAAATACGAACCGACCTCGAAGAACGTATGGAATACGACTTCTTCTCGTTTTACTGCGCGGAGGAGAAAATTAAGGAAGAGCTTGAGAGCATAAGTCAAGAGTATCACGGCGAGGGGCGGCGCGTCTTCACCGACGGAAAAATAGCCGAGCTTATCAAGAATGCGATATCCGAGCTTGCGGGCGAGAAGCAGGAATATTCGGGAGAGGTCCTCGCCGATATTTTCCATCTTATTATTATATACTTCATACGCAACTTCAAAAACGAGAAAACGGAGCCGCTTGACGCTACGGACGCAGAGGTATTATGCTTCAGAATTATGAGCTATATTGATACTCATATTTATTCGATTAAAAATCTTTGCGAGTCACTTGGGGACTTCAACTACAACTACGGATACCTGTCAGGACTTTTCAAAAGAACTACGGGCAAAACACTCTCCGAATACTTTTTCGACAGAAAAATGGAAACCGCGAGGGCGCTCATCGCAGAAAAAAAGAAAAAAATCGGCGAAATTGCCGACCTGCTCGGTTACAATCTTTACTCCTTTTCAAAGGCTTTCAAGAAAAAATACGGTATATCACCCAAGAACTTTCAAAAGCAAATTTAGCTACAAAACGGCGCGCGGGCGAGATGCAGAAGCTTTGCATCTCGCCCGTTTTTTGCCTTTTTTCTTATATTTTGACAATATTTGTTTACAAAAGATTATTTTTTCTTCTTGATTACCTTCTCTATTACGGCATTTCCTTTGAGAACAAGTCTGTTTTTATTTACTCTGAGAAAATGTCGAAGCTGCTTCTTATGCTGACAAAGCCGCTCGCGGCAATTCGCGCAGGAGAGCGCGGAGTTAGTGCACTCGAAGAAGCGCTCGGGGTGAAGGTGGAACATAACCTCCCAATAAGCAGCAAGCAAAAGAGCTATGCCAAGCATCGTGTAGGTATGCCAAGCGGGGATAAACACGAGCGGGGTAAACATCATTGCGTAATCCCAGTTGTAAATGCGACAGCTGCCGCAGCACTTGTTTTTCATAAACCAGGTCTGGAACGGACAGAAAAATAGTATACATATCATATCGCATACCGAATACACGAGGCATATCAGGGCGAGTATGCCCATATCGAACACGCCCGTAAAATAGAGCACGCCGATAACGCCGTTGAGCAAAATCCAAGCAACGAGAACAGCAAGTGTGGAGCGCCAGGTAGATTCGTTCAACTCTTTGACGTCGGTAGATACGAAGTTTTTCGCAAACTGTTTCTGACAGCCCATACTCTCAAGGCTTGAGGGGAAAAATCTGAGTAGCATTTCAACTATATATACGACACCGATGATAGACACTACAAACGGCTCGTCACCTATATTGCCAAACGGCTTGTCGGAATTGCCCTCGACTCTGTTGATTACGTAAACGACGAGCGCAATAATAAAAAGAAGCGAGCGAAAATATAGCTTGAAAAAGTGGAGTGCTGATATTCGGGATATTTTCTTTTTGTCTGACTTCATTTGGGAAAAATCCTTTCACCCGATAGGTATATCGATTATTATAACATATTTCACTTGGATTTTCAAGTCCTGCGCGCAAATTGTTGAGTACGCCTGCCGTAAACCGACAAATGCAGAAGGTAAAATTCACCGTAAAGGTCAGCTTGCGTCGAAAGAAAATGCACCGTCAAAGTGGCATTCTTCACACACCTCACGCTCTCACACGATTATATCGGTGGGAAAATTCAAACTCTGCTCTCAAGATATTTGCATACGTCGCCGACAGTTTCGAATTTAACCATCTCCTTGAATTTAAATCCGAAGCCGTCCTCTATTTCCATCGCCATCATCATAAACGACAGCGAGTCAAAGCCGAGGTCCTCTACAAGACGAGTGTTCTCGTCAACCGTGGAAATATCGATTCCCTGGAAGCTTTTTCCGAGAATTTCCTTCATTTTGTCAAGCATATTTTACATTTCCTTTCATTTTTCGATGTTTTTTATGAACGAGCGGCGTCGTTTGTGTTGCCGCGCGTTAAAGTGTTTCCACTGTGCCATAACCGCTGCGTTGGTTTCAAGATTAAGATTGGTTTCACACCTCTCAATCTCACCCGACAGGAGCATATCGGCAATACCGTTTATAAGAACGGCGTTCACCCCGCTGTTCTGATACTCCGAGCGCACCGCCACAAGACCGAGGTCGATGCATTTGGTTGACCTCGCGGCGCGCAAAAGGCGTATAAGTGTCGGCAGGGTTAATCTTCCGCCGCTCTTTTTG
>JAZNFU010000009.1:0-3711 GCA_045576135.1 Eubacteriales bacterium | reverse complement strand
GGGCAAATTTAATTGCGCGGCTTCGCCGCGCCAACTCCCTTCAAAACGGACAGTCGGGGACGCCTGTCCCTACGATGTATAACAAACCGTGAAGCGAGCGCGTTTATGGGTAGCAAGTAATCATTGCGAAGCACAGCTTCGCTCTATGAATTGATGCTAACGCATCATGAATTGGCTTCGCCGTGATTTCTCGCGCTTCGCGCTCCGTGAATTGAATTGCAACCCTAATGCGCCGCAGCGCAATTAATGCCGCAGGCAATTTATGAGCACTTGTGCTCAATTAACGCAACCGCAAGGTTGCAATTCATTGCGAAGCACAGCTTCGCCTCGCTACACCCGCGCGTCCTCGTACGCCCATTTTTTTATGGTTTCGTAGCAGTTGTAGGTACGGTAGCCCTTGTCGCGAATCAAGCGCTCAAGCTTCTTTACGTAGCCGCGGAACATCTCCGGCCCCACGAGCTTCAAGAGCCGCTTTTGCTGTTCGGCGGTCATTTTCACGATTCCCCCGTCCCCAACGAAGCGAAAATCGTAGGTCGGCCGTCCCACCTCGCGCAAAAGTATTCCCGTCACGTCGATGCCCAACTCATCGGTAAGCTCGCTCGGCGGCAGGTCAAGCTCGGCATCATTCGACGGTGCATTTGCATCGGTCGGCTCGTACAAGGGCTCGGCAACACTCCGTGACGTATCGCCGTTGCGCTCAGCATCTGCACCAAAAGCCGATCTTGCGTATTCGGTGACTCGGTAGCCATATCGGCCGCTCCTTTTGCATTTTTCTATAATTCCATCAGAAACAAGGCAGGAAAGAACTCGCCTAATGCTTCTCTCGGTAACTCCGCACTGTTCGGCGAGGTACTCCACGCTACCGAAACACATTCCCTCTCGCCCCACGGTAAACGAATTTATTATGTAAAACAGAACCAACGAGGTGCCGCTGATTCCGAGAGTCCTCGGCTTGAAATTTTTCGTATCTATAATCACTTAAAAAACCTCTCTTTTTTATCCGCAGACAGCCACCGGTTGCCGTCCGCAATACTATTGTACTACATAAAAATGCGTTTGTAAGTAAACTCTGTTTCCAAAAAATCAACTCGATTTTCGTATTCCTTTGTGCAAAGTGCACTAAAAACAGGGGGTTTAAATATGAACGAAATGTAACAAGGACATTTTTGGCTGTTTTTTCGGTTTTTCGTCGATTTTCGTATAAACGCCGTCGTGCATTCTCCTACGGGTAGTTGGTTGAAATCACAGCTGATTTGATACAAGACACCTCATCCGTCATTTTAAAACAAGTTTTAAAACGACACCTTCTCCCGCTGGAGAAGGCTTGGAAAATTAAATCCGTCCCTGACGGATGAAGTCCTGCTATTCAGGATTATTAGTCTTTACTCGGAAAAAAGGCTTTTCACGCATTCGGCGCTCAAAGCTGAAGCTTGAAGCAGCAAGCATTTACACTCGCCTGCGCTACGCGCGCTCTGAAGAGTATGTATATATGTATGTATGAATAGGTATTTACATAAATTTCATCATATGTATGACATTTTTTCTGCGATTTCGGATAAAGTTTCCAAAAACACGAAAATTTCGTCCGGACATATTTTCCACGCATTTTTCGCTCATCCGGGCACAGCCAAGTCCTTTCCATAACAGCTTGATTTTTCCCGCCGAGTATGATAGAATAGATGCGTTAAGACGGCGGCGGAGTCCACACTTTTTTTCGCCCCGATATTTACCGCACATATAAAAACGGAGAATTTTATGATTGCTTTATCTGTGAGCGACGTTTGCCTTTCCTTTGGCACGGACGAGATTTTAAAGAATATTTCCTTTTCGCTGAACGAGGGTGACAGGCTCGGTATCGTCGGTGTCAACGGTGCGGGAAAAAGCTCGCTTTTTAAAATTATCACGAACGAATACACCGCCGACAGCGGCGCCGTTTATATTCAAAAGGGGTTAAGCGTCGGTATGCTGGAGCAAAATCCCGACCTCTCGGCGCTCCCTACCGAGTCCTCGGCGCTCGAATACCTTTACACCGCTTTTTCGCATCTGGTGGCTCTTGAGGGCGAGATTGCAAAAACCGAGGCGGCGCTCGCGGGTGCCACAGCCGAGGAGGCGATTTCACTCTCGTCGCGGCTCGCCGCGCAAAACGAGCGCTTCGTCGCGGAGGGAGGACTTGAATTTCGCGGCAGATGCCGAAGCACGCTTCTGCGGCTCGGCTTTGAGGACGAGCTTATAACTCGCCCGATAAAAACGCTCTCGGGCGGTCAGTATACGCGCCTCGCGCTCGCGCGCCTACTCGTCACCGAGCCTGATATACTTATGCTCGACGAGCCGACCAACCACCTTGATACAGACGCTCTCGCCTGGCTTGAGGGCTTTATCGCCGCCTACAAAAAGACGGTGCTTATAATATCGCACGACAGATATTTCCTTGATAAAACCACCGAAAAAACGCTCAATATACAGCACCGCACGGCAAAGCTCTACAACGGCTCTTACAGTGTCGCAAAGGAAATGCGGGACGCAGACAACGCCGCGCAGGAGCACCGCTACCGCGAGCAGCAAAAGGTTATAAAAAGGATACGCGAAAACATAGAATTTCAGCGCAGATGCAACCGCGAGCATAATTTCGTCACCATTCGCTCAAAGGAAAAGCAGCTCGCGAGAATGGAAAAAATCGAGCTTCCGAAGCCACAGGAGCACTCGGTGCGTCTGTCCTTTGCCGCGGAGGGCGAGAGCGCGGGTGACGTTATATGGGCGCGTGATTTATCCTTTGGCTACGGCGGCGAGCCGCTGATACGGAATCTTTCATTTCTTATAAGACGCGACGAGCGCGTTATGTTTCTCGGACCGAACGGCTGCGGAAAATCCACGCTTATGAAGCTTATATGCGGAAGGCTCGCGGCAAGCGGCGGCAAAATCGAGCTTGGCTACAATATTAGAATAGGCTACTACGACCAGGAAAACCGCGGACTCGACCTTGGCAAGACGGTATTCTCCGAGCTTCGCGACGCCTATCCCGACAAGACCAATCTTGAGCTTCGCTCCACCCTCGCGCTCTTCCTTTTCGGCGAGGAGGATATGGACAAGCCGATATCCACGCTTTCGGGCGGCGAGCGCGCAAGACTCACGCTCTCAAAGCTCGTCTTAAAAAAGGTAAATCTTCTCGTGCTCGACGAGCCGACCAACCATCTCGATATGGCGTCCTGCGAGGCACTTGAGAACGCGCTTCTCGCCTTTGACGGAACGGTGGTTGCGGTATCGCACGACAGATATTTTATAAACCGAATAGCGACGAGGATTATCGAGCTTGCGCCGCAGTACCCCGCCGGTATGATAGATTACAATCTTGAGGAGGGTGACGATGCGTTTGCGGCATACCTTGAACTTCGCGAGAAAATAAAGGGCGACGCGGCAGCCGCCCCCGCCGAGCGCAGCGAAACGCAATCCAAGCTCGATTACGAGGAGCGCAAGCGCGAAAACGCCCGTCGGCGCGCAGAGGAAAAGCGGCGCGAGCGCGCCGAGCGCGAGGTTGCCGAGCTTGAAGCGGAGCTGTCAAAACTCGACGAGGAGCTTTTCGGAAGCGCGGCAACCGACTACGTCCGCGCCGCCGAAATCGATAAAAGAAAGAGCGAAATCGAGGAAAAGCTGTTGGAATTATATGAGATAATAATGTGAGCGAAGCGGAGCTTCGCAATGAATTGCAACCTTGCA
>JAZNFU010000008.1:0-15301 GCA_045576135.1 Eubacteriales bacterium | reverse complement strand
TATTGATAAAAGGGTAAGCACCCCTTTTGCGTTAGGCACAAAAGGAGTGCTTTTTAAATACCTACTCGGTCTTTTTTGGTCTTGCCAAATCCGGCATCCCGTGGATAGACAGATTTAGGTAAGAAGCGTCGCTTTTCACCTCGTGAGGCGTACAAGGGTACGTCGAGAGGTGAAAACGGCGGTAGAAAAAGACCATAGGAATCAAGAAATCCACAGGGATTTCAACCTTGGAGTATGGGGAAAGAATAAGCACCCCCTTTGCATTAGGCACAAAAGGAGTGCTTTTTAAATACCTACTCGGTCTTTTTTGGTCTTGCCAAATCCGGCATCCCCGTCATCCGTGAAGCTGCTCACCTTTAAGAGTCGAGCCGTTCGGACAGAAGGAAGCAATAAGCTTCGCAATTCTCGCCGTACCCTCGAATATTACAGCCGACTTTTTGCCGTCCTTCGTGAAGTACATAATAACTCTCTTGTCCGAAGCCTGTGACTCGGAAAAATCGTAAAGGCACTCAACGTCGTCAACCTTATCCTCTGCGGGATTGTAAACCTTTGCAAGCGTGGCTTCCTTAACCTGAAGCTTAAGCTTGGGACGGCGGCGTCTGCCGTTTTTGGTTACCTTAACTCCGCCGAACTCCATTTCGCCGTGCTTGAATTCGTAGTAAACGTCAAAGGCGATAAGACCCCAGGTGAAGTAGACGAGCATCCAGGTGAAGATGGGAAGAATTGCGATAAGCCAGAACATCTGAATAGCGCAGAGAACGGCAAAAATCGCAGCGAAGAAAACTATGTATCCTATGATGGCAATTGTCTTTGCTACCTTGAGCTTCCCCTCGGTTTTTCTGTCGTAGACGTACTCGGCATAATTGGGTGAATCATACTCGTTCATTTGTAAAAACCTCTCTTTTTGCAAACTTTTATTTTCATTTTTTAGTTTTTCAGTGAGTGAATAGGCGCGGGAATTCTTCCGCCGCGGCTGATAAATCTCTCGCAGGATTTTTCCTTTACCGGCATTATCGGAGCGTATCCCAAAAGACCGCCGAACTCGGCAGAGTCACCGACCCGCTTGTTTACGACGGGTATAACTCTTACCGCCGTGGTCTTGTTGTTAACGACGCCGATGGATATCTCGTCGGCAATAATTCCGGATATAGTAGACGCGGGCGTGTCACCGGGAATGGCTATCATATCAAGTCCGACAGAGCACACCGCCGTCATCGCCTCAAGCTTGTCGAGCGTCAAAGCGCCGTCTGCCGCCGCGGCTATCATACCTCTGTCCTCGGACACCGGAATAAACGCACCCGAAAGTCCGCCGACGTGATTCGACGCCATAACGCCGCCCTTTTTAACCGCGTCGTTGAGTAGCGCGAGCGCCGCGGTCGTACCGTGGGCACCGGTCATTTCAAGTCCCATATTTTCAAGAATCTCGGCAACCGAATCACCCGCGGCGGGCGTGGGTGCCAAGGACAAATCAACTATACCGTAGGGAGTGCCGAGCCGCCTCGACGCCTCAGCCGCAATAAGCTGACCTACACGCGTTATCTTGAACGCTATTCTCTTTACGGTTTCGGCAAGCGCCGAGAAATCGCAATCTCCCGCTTCCTTGATTGCCGCGGCAACGACACCCGGGCCGCTGACACCGACGTTTATAACCGTATCAGGCTCGCCGATACCGTGTACCGCGCCCGCCATAAACGGATTATCCTCGGGGATATTGGCAAAAACTACCAGCTTTGCACAGCCTATCGAATCTCTGTCTGCGGTAAGCGCGGCGGTTTCCTTTATAATCTCGCCCATTCGCTTGACGGCGTCCATATTTATTCCCGCCTTGGTGGTCGCTACGTTTATAGACGAACAGATTCTACTCGTCGTTGCAAGCGCCTCGGGAATAGCCTCGATAAGATTTGCCGCGCCGAGCGTCACGCCCTTTTGAACGTGAGCGGAAAACCCGCCGATAAAGTTTACGCCGAGCGTAGTCGCGGCGCGCTCAAGCACCTCGGCAAGCCGCACGAAGCCCGCGGGCGAGAGTCCCGCACCTATATAGGAGATGGGCGTTACGGATATGCGCTTATTTACGATAGGAATACCGTACATACGCTCAAGCTCCTCGCATACCGAAACGAGCCTGCCCGCGCACCTCGTTATTTTGTCGTACACCTTGACCTCAAGCCTTTCGGGGTCGTCGGATATACAGTCAAAGAGAGAAATACCCATCGTTACCGTTCTTATATCGAGGTTTTGCTCTCTTATCATCTCGATGGTTTCAAGAATATCGCCGGCGTTTATCATATCTTGTGCATCGTGTTGAAAATATCCTCGTGCATAACGCGGATATCAACTCCACTCTCCTCTCCCGTTTCCTTCATCGCCGTAGCGAACGCGGAGAAATCGCAGCTCAGATTATCAAGCTCAACGAGCATAATCATTGCAAAGTACTCGCGCATAACGGTCTGGCTTATATCTATGATATTCGCACCGAATCTGGCACATTCTCTGCTCGCGGTAGCGATAATACCAACCTTATCTTTTCCCGTTACGGTTACAACTGCCTTCATTTTCATTTCCTTTCTTTATCCGTATTTGCCGTTTTCAGCCATCGGGGCAACGGCAGCGCCACGACAATATATATTACCATAAATTTTTGAATATTTCAAGTCTTTATTTCACGCCTATGCGCCGAATACTCGCGGGGGAGTAGCTGCCGCCCGAAAAATACGCCTCGAGAACCCTCCGAGCCTCGCTCGCGCTCTCGGTCGAGAATATAAAATGTCTTGAAGCGGCGCCCGCACGGCGAAGCTCCTCCTCCCTGTCCGCCATAAAGGTAACGGCGGAATTCAGTATAAGATTTCTGTGCTTATATTCTCTGATAATCGGGAATTTTGCGCCCTTTCGGTCGATAAGCGGCAAGCTTGGGCATTTGCCCGAGCAAGCACCCGCGCGTGATTTCATATAACAGCGCTCGGTGAGCATAAGCGGAATTCTGCCGTACACGGTGAGTCTGCCCCCGACGTCTCTCGCCCTCGGCAGCGAAAGCTCGGCGGAAAGCAGGCTGTCAGAAACGCCGAGTGCGGCGTATGCGGATTTTGCATATTTATTCGTTATATTGAGCCTGATATCGCCAAGAGGCGAAAGTCCAAGCTCCCGACAGAGCGCGATATGCGAAATATTCGTCACCAGCGCGTGCTCAACCCCCGCGCGCTTCAGCTCGGCAAGCTCCTCTCGCACCTCGGCAAGCTCGGAGTCAAAAATCACCGGCGGTATATAAACGCCGTATTTACCGCTTTTTACCTCGTCCGAAAACAGAGGCAGGAAAATTTTATCAAAGCTCGACAAAATTCGCGTATCAAGCTCCGAAATAATCGCAGGATTCAAGAACAGCGCCGTGCTTCCTGCGACAGCTTCGGGATATTTTTCATAGGTTAATTCGGGGATTTCGGAGAGCGGTCTTTCACAGCTCAAGAAGCCTCGGCACGCCTCGCGCCGCAGGGCGTTTATTGCCGACATCGGAAGATTCACCCCCTCGTCAAGCACGAGCGTGATATCCGCCACGTCAAGATATAGCGGCGTGCCGCCGAGCTTCGCGAGCCTTTGCCGCACCGACTCCGAATCGAGCGGACTTGAAATTGCCGCAACGGCGACCTCGCCATAGGCGGTGTACGAGCGATTTTCGGTATAAACGGTAAGCTGTGCCGGCTCGCCGAGCTTAATTTTCGCGTGCGCTTTCACGCTCACCCTTTTGGGCTCAAAGCGAGCCTCGCCTGACGCCTCGCGGCTTTGCGCCTTGTCCTTATCGGTTCTGACGCCCTCCATACCCGATAGCTTACCGGTGAAATATCCGTCGGTAAAGCCGCTTCGGGAAAACGCCGCGCGGAGCTTTTCGTCCTCGGCGCGCGTTGCGGCGCGGCACTCGTCAAGAAGACAGCGGTATATAGAGGTGACCGTATAAACGTACGAGGGATTTTTCATTCTTCCCTCGATTTTAAGCGAGCTGACGCCCGAAGCTATAAGCTCTTTTATATGCGCCGAGAGCGAAAGGTCGGATAAGGATAGTCTGTACCCGTCGCGATAAGGCAGACGGCAGGGCTGCGCGCACTCTCCTCGGTTTCCGCTTCTGCCCCCGACGAGCGAGGAAAACAGGCACTGACCCGAGTGGCACACGCAAAGCGCGCCGTGCAAAAACACCTCGGTTTCACACTTACAGCTCTCCGTCGTCGATTTTATATCCGCAAGCGAAAGCTCGCGCGCAAGCACGACTCGCCGACAGCCAAGCTCCCACGCCATATCAGCGCCCGGAGTATTGTGTACGGAAAGCTGTGTCGAGGCGTGTATTTCAAGCTGCGGAAGCACCCGTCCGAGAAGACTTATGAGCCCGACGTCCTGGCAAATAACCGCGTCGACGCCTATTCTGTAAAGCTCGGCGCAGTACTTGACGGCGTCCTCGATTTCCTTATCGAAAAGCAAGGTGTTCACGGTAACGTAAAGCTTCACCGAATGCAAGTGACAGTACTCGACCGCCCGCGAAAGCTCGTCAATATCAAGGTTTTTGGCAAATGCTCTCGCTCCGAAGCGCAATCCGCCGACGTATACGGCATCCGCCCCCGCCGAAACGGCGGCGACAAGACATTCAAAATCTCCCGCGGGCGAAAGCAGCTCCGGAAGCTTATCCGTTCTTCTCATATAAGCACCTACCAATCACGAATTTACCTTTATATATTTTAACAGATTTTTCGCACGATTGCAAGAGCTAACGTATATTTGACGCTTCTCGTCGGCGCGCGCAGCTTTGCGGCAGGCAAGAGAATCGGGCTTACAAGGCTTTAAAGACGGATTTTCACGTGTCCGACGCCGAAATTTCCTTAAATATCCGCGTTTTATGCGATTTCTTCTATTTTCATAACGGTCACGGTGATATCGTCGGCACACCGCCCGCGCCGCTTCGCCTCGGCGAGTATCGCATCGGCAAAATCCGAGGCTCCGCCTCCGCCGAAGCGCGATATAAGCTCCAAAAGCCAGGGCGCATCCTCCGGCGCGCTGCCGACTCCGTCAGAGCTCATAATCACGAAATCCCCCGGCTCCACCTGCACGCGAATTTTCTCGCTGTCTATCGAGGACATAATTCCGAGGGGCGCCGTTTGCGAGCGTATTCTGAAAATAGAGCTGCCGCGCTTAACGTATGAGGGCGCGCCGCCGCTTTTCAAGAAGACGGCTTCCTTGTTATAAAGGTCAAACGAGAAAAGGTCTACGGTAGCCGAGCACTCCTCGCGGCCGTCGCGAAGATAGGAATTCAACAGGTGCATAACCGACTCGCCCGGAGGCGTAAGGGTGAGCGTTGCCGCAAAAAAGGACGCAACGAATTCGGAGCATCTTCTCGCCGACTCGCCGCTGCCCATACCGTCGGATATCAGGGCGTAAAACATATTCGACTCGGTTTGTATCTTTCGCGCGGTATCGCCCGAAACTCCGCCCCCGGCACCCACGGCACCGACGCTTGCGTAGGATACCGAATACCTTCGGCACTCCGAGCACTCCATAAGAGCCATATTTCCGCGTCTGAAATATTCCGGGGCACCAAAGCGCCCGTCAAGCGCTCCCTCTATAACCGAGCGAAGCTTCGGCGAGGTTATAAGCGCGCCGTCCTCGTCCCGTCCGGCAAGAATCACGTGGCGGCGGCGGTGACCGAAAACGCGCGCGGTGAAATCCGAAAAGCCTCCTGCGGAAAGCGCCGCCTCCAAGGCGTCGGTCGCGGTTTCGTTCATAGAAAACTCGCCACTCTCCACCGACGCAGCCTCGTTTATTATATTTCCGAAAAGCCGCAGTCCCGACACGGCGGGCGAAGAGGAGAAAACCAAGGAATCGTGCATTCGCTTTATATCGGTCAAAATCGAAAA
This sequence comes from Eubacteriales bacterium, assembly GCA_045576135.1. Taxonomy (GTDB): domain Bacteria; phylum Bacillota; class Clostridia; order Oscillospirales; family CAG-272; genus UBA1740. The sequence goes on along the minus strand of JAZNFU010000008.1, from coordinate 9,416 downwards.
AATCTCGTCCTCTGAAACGCCGAGATATACAAGGTCCTTTTTGCTGATTCCCTCTTTATTGTAAAGTTTTGTTGCTATTTTGTTGATATTTTCGTCATTTTCCGCATTTGGCAAGTGTTGCTTCACTACACCGAATACGAGAAGCCTCAGCTCCTCAAGACCGGGTGATCCACTCATAAACGCGCCCGCGGACGAGGATACGCTTGACAGCGCCGCCGGGACGAGTCTGCCGAGGGCTCTCGGAGAGCTTTTATACGCCAACGCCATCGTACCTACCATATCTATGGCGCATCGGTCTATATCCTTAGGCTCTGATTTTTGAAGGTAGGGCTTGATTTTTTTGATAATCGGGAAGACGAGCGCCGCTGCCGTAGCGTATTCGGGAAGCGTTGAGGTAACGCCGAGAACGCCACCGACGTAAGCGGAAAACGCCGTCAGAGCCACGCCGCCGAAGACCGCGGAATAAAGCACGCCAAAGCCCGACAGCACGCCCGCGACGAGTCCGGCGAGCATAAACGCGCCGCTGTAGGTTCCCGAAAGGGCTATCGCGCATACGAAGCCGACGGCAGCGCCGCCGACCGCGCCGAAGCGCCGAGCGCAGATAAGTGCCGCGCCGGAGGAAAACAGATATCCGACGGATATGCCGAGCGCGGAGTAGCCGCGCATACAAAAGGCAAGCGAAAACAGAAAAAGAAGAAGCGATATTCGCATCAGCACGAGTCCGTCGCTCTTTCTCAGACGCTCAAGCGCGGTATCCGAGGTGAAAAGCGAAAACGGCTCGGCAACCGCTCCGAGCACCCCCGAAAAGCCGAGCGCAAGCAGCGGCGGCAAAATTATCATAGCAACACCGAACAGCACCGAGCGCATTTCCACCCCCGAGAGCAAAAGCTCGTAAACGGCAGCAATAAAGCCGCCGATAACGGCTACCGACATTCGCAGCAAAATCCCCTCGCCGAAGACGCTATGAGCCTCGGTGCGCCGCCCCGGCCCCGAAATTATAATGCGAAGGGAAACTATAATAGTCGCGCTCATAGCGTATATCACGCCGCCCTCGCCGAGCGACATTGCTCCAAGCAGCGCACCGACGAATGCAAGCCAAACACGCGACGGAAGCGCGGCAACGAGTGCAAGTCCAAACGGATGCGCTCCAAAGACGAGCGGAGCTCTCACAAAAAGAAACGCCGCAGCCACGACCCCGACGTCGAGCGCGAGCATCCCGGGGGAGCTTCTCCTTTTCTGCGCCGCGCGCCGAAAGACCTCGGATACACCCCCGACCAACATTCCTTCTCTTTCCTTTTCCATAATACACCTCTTAATTTCGTCGCCCGAGGATATCACAAGCGGGCGGCGTTTTACTACATTTTATTACGGAGATATTGCGAAAAAGTGGGAATTCCGCGAGCAAAGGAGCCGCTTTTTCTGACGGTTTTGAACGCCTTTTGGCATATAAAAGCAAAAAAAGCGACGCGCGGTCGCTTTCTTTTGAAATTTGCGAAATGTTCGCAGAAAAATTTACCGAAAACGTGAATATTTTTCGGGGTGGGCGTACGGCGGGCGGCTCAGTTTTGCCAATAGGTAGCCAAGTCTTTAAGGTAGGAGTCCTCAGAATAGCTTACGGGTATCAGGCGCTCGCCGTCGTAAAGCACGCGGCTTATAGACGCGTTTGCGGGAAAATCAAGATTCTCGCTCGCGAAATCCTCGGTGTAACCGTAGATTTTGCCGTAAAAGGAGCGTATCGCGGCGGCGTGGGTGGCAATCAGGACGCGCTGACCGACGTTTTCGCTTGCTATTTTAAGGACTGCATCGTAAATTCTGTTGGCGAGCATCGGCACCGGCTCAGCGCCAACGCAATCAAAGGAGGCGAATTTTTTCTTCCACATCACCTCAAATTCATAAGGATATTTCTCTTTTATATCCTCGACGCGCATATTTTCCCATTCGCCGACAGACATCTCACGAAGCTCTTTTCTACCTATTATATCAGCACCACGCAACCGAGCGTGCGCGAGCGCGGTGTTATACGCGCGCAAAAGGTCGCTCGAATATATTGCGTCAATTCTCTCGCCCAAAAGATACTCGGCGCACGCCTGAGCCTGACGGTATCCAAGCTCGGAAAGGTCCAAATCCGTGTGTCCGAGGAATTTGTGTTCTAAATTTCCGAGGCTCTGACCGTGTCTTTGTAAAATTATTTCCGTGCATAAATTATTCATAGCGACCTCTGTTTTTTGCAAAATCGGCGCAGCTCAACCAAGAGCAAAAACGCATATTTATTCATTCGTCGAAGATTTGCGCCCAATGCCGAAAACAAGAAAACCAAAGAAGCAAAATCTTCATACAATATGATTTTACACCTCGCGCCCAAAAAAGTCAACACCCCGCCGCACCACTCACGCAAAAAGTCGCAAAATCAACAGAATAAAAGCACGGAACGACAAGACTCGCATACAAACCCCGCCCCCTCTGGCAATCATAAAGTAAAGAAGTGAAAAGCCAAAACGCTACGAAGCCACAAACGCCAAAAAGCTACAAAGCTGCAAACACCGCGAGGTCTACGCAAAAAGTCGCAAAGTCCCAAAAGACGCAGAAATCGCCAAAGCCGCCCGTGTCAAGCACCGAGGCACGCCCAAGCCCGAGCATAGCACTCGTTCAAGTCGGCAAATCCCACGCCAAGAGCACCGGAAAGCGCGATAGGCGCGCTCGCGCAACGACATATATTTTCTGAATTTTTATTCTATAAACAGCATATTTATGCTAAATTGAAGCTTTATTTTTTGTGGAATAAATTACGAATTTTCACCTTTAAAAAGCCAAAATTCGCCGCAAAACACCGCACATAAAAATCACGTTTCGCAAAAATTACAACCAAAATATGCAAAAATCATAAAAAATAGCTCCAAAAATCACCCGAGCAAGCCATATTTTCCAATATTTGTCAATAACCAGCTAAGTATTGGTATTTTTTGTCAAAACGGCAGATTTTCAAACAAAACCAAGCTTCAAGCTCTCTACAGGCGAGGTTTTGGCGCAAAAATAGCACGAAAACCAGCAAAAAACAACAAAAAAAACAACGCAAGCAACGCAAAAAGAGTATAACAGCGGCGCAAACAGCGCAAATAAGCAAACAAAATCGCCCAAGACAAAAAAGACGACCTACAGCCCAACAAGCAAGAGGAAAAACCAAAATTCAGCCAAAAATCAGCGGATTTCGAAGAAAAAATCACAAAAACCGCCGTTTCGAACGCTTTTTCGCCTTGTAAAAGCGGCGCCCCCGCTCGCAGATGCACCACACGAGTAGTACGGTGTCAAAAAGCCTCCGATAAAGAGCGTTTTATCCCCTATATTCACCGTCTTTTGCTCCAATAAAGGCCAATATTGCCGCAAAAACCACCAAAATGCCAAAATCAGCGCGTTTTTTGACCGCAAAATCCAAAACCGCCTCGCAAAAAGGACCGATTTATAGCTCAAGCATCAAAAAACAAGCACAAACCCTAGCCCAAACGCCCAGTCGGCGAGCAAAAAGAGCAGGTTACCGTGAGCCAAAGATTGAACGTCCACTCCCAAAAACCTCGCGCTTTCTGCCCGTATCTCACCAAAATCCACATCCGAAGCCACAAAAACACCCTATTTAGTGCAAAAAACGCCTCTTTTCACACAAAAACCACCCTGTTTGCCACAAAAAAACGTAAAAAACAAAAACAAACAGATGTTTCACGTGAAACATTTAAGACAATCATCACGCCCCAACCGGCGCACCCGATTAAACACCTTGTCGCGAACTACCGTCTACAAAAAGGGTATCTCAAACGCTCCCCCGCCCGACCACCTCAACTTTCGTTACGATTGACACAGCCGGCTGTTTGAAGTGTTTTTGGGTTGTTTCACACGTAAAGTGACGCTTTTGTACAATGTTTCACGTGAAACATCAGAAATTGTCGCGCACCATTCTAAAAGCCGTCTTCCCCCACCACTTCCCTCTTCGGTTGTGAGTGTTTATCATTGTTTCACGTGAAACAATGCCTTTAGTCACCGTTTCGCAGCGTTTTAATAGCGATTGGCGTAAAAAACCCGCAGAAAACCCACAAAACGATGCGAAGGCGCAAAAAACCGTGCGTGAAAGTGGTCGTGACATCGCAAGTCTGCAAAGCGGTGTAACAAACAAGCAAAACCGTGATAAGTACACAAAAGCGGAGCGGTTTGGACATCAAGCGGCGTGATAAACACACAAAACAGCGCGGCGAGCGCACAAAACGGCTCAATAAACACGCTGAACTCATAATAAGCACACAAATCGGCGCAAAAAACGTCAAGCTGCGTGATAAGAAAACGAGCACCACGGTTAGCGCACGAAACGGCTCGGTCAGAGCCCCAAACGGTGTAACGAGCGCGCCAAACGCCGCAGTAAGCGTTTCGAAGGGTGTTGTAAGTGTCTAATATAATAATATTAGGAAGTTTTTTCGTTTATATTGACAAATTGATAGTCTTTTGGTATAATATCACTATACACCGTTGATAGATTCGTTACCAATTAACAATCTATCAAATCGAAACCGATTGGAGCAGTTTTAATTCTATGGGAAAGGTTGTTTCTTTTTCTAATCAGAAAGGCGGCGTAGGAAAAACCACATCCTGCGTCAATATTTCGGCACAAATCGCCAACAAGGGCAAAAAAGTGCTGATGATAGATATGGACCCACAGGGAAATGCAACGAGTGGTCTTGGAATTCAAAAATCGAAGATAAAAAAGACAATATATGACGTAATCATAGGAAAATGCGATATCAAAGACGCCATTATTAAGACAAATTTCAAGAATTTGTCGGTTGTTCCGGCAAATATCGACCTCGCAGGCGCGGAAATAGAGCTTTACGACCTCGAAGAAGCCGAGAATTTTACAAAGCTCGCGCTTGATTCCGTGAAGGATAATTTTGATTACATATTTATCGACTGTCCGCCCTCGCTCGGAATGCTCACGGTAAAGGCTCTCACCGCTTCGGACGGCGTCGTTATACCAATGCAATGCGAATTTTACTCGCTTGAGGGTATGTCACAGCTCTTGAATACAGTTAAAAGGATAAGACAGCTCTACAATCCAACCCTCCAGGTCGTCGGAATATTGCTCACGATGTACAACGGAAGGCTCACCTTGACCTCTCAGGTTGTGGCGGAGCTTAAAAAATACTACGCGGACAAGCTTTTCAAGGTTCCGATTTCAAGAACGGTACGACTTTCCGAGGCTCCCGGCTACGGCGAACCGATTTGTTACCACGACCCGTACGGAAAGGGCGCGCTCGAATACGCCGCGGTTTCAAAAGAGCTTATGATGCGTATATAACAGACGCTATATAATAGATGCATATATAATAAACGCTATATAACGCAAATTCCCGAATTTTAAAAAAAAGTAAATCAATTGATATTTGGTATTTTTTACCAATATTTGTAACGGAGGAAGATATGGCAAAAAAGAACAGCGGTCTTGGCAGGGGACTTGACGCTATTTTTCTTGACAACTCTACGACGGAGGGAGTCGACACCGAAAACAGAATAACCGTTTTGAAGCTGTCCTTGATAGACCCCAACAAAGATCAACCGAGAAAAACTTTCGAAAAGGAATCTCTTGAGGAGCTTGCCGCATCGATTTCGGAAAACGGTCTTTTGCAACCAATTCTCGTCAGAGAATACGGCGACGGCAGGTATCAGATAATAGCGGGCGAGCGCAGATTCCGCGCTTCAAAGCTCGCGGGACTTTCCGAAATTCCGACCATCGTGCTCGACAAGGATGACCGCCGCGCCGCTGAAATCTCGCTTATCGAAAATATACAAAGAGAGGACCTCAATCCGCTCGAGGAGGCTCTCGGATACCGCGCGCTCGCGGAGCAGTACGGAATGACTCAGGAAGAAATTTCCGAGCGCACCGGAAAGAGCAGAAGCGCTATTGCAAATATGATGCGTCTTCTCGACCTACCAACAGAGGTGCTCGACCTCGTCGGCGCTCGCAGACTTTCGGCAGGCCACGCAAGAACGCTGCTCGGACTCAAGGACCGCAGCTGTGTAATGGAGATTGCAAACGCGGCGATAGACGGTGACCTTTCTGTAAGGGCGCTCGAGGAGCTTGTAAAGAAAACGAATAAGGCACTCACAACGAAGCCTAAGGTGATAGAGGACGAGCCTACACCCATCGTCGACTATTTCAGAGAGCTTGAGCTTCGCGTTCAAGCAGCGCTTGGCAGACGCTGTATCATAGAGGAGCACGGAAGGAAAAAGAGCATATCTCTTTACTACGAGGATAACGAGGACCTCACCGAGCTTCTTGAATCTATACTCGGAAAGGATTTTATGGATAATTAACCGTTTTTGTCAACTAAAATTGTCAAAAACAACTGTAACGTTCAAAAACGATACAATTCACCCAACCGAAAATTGAAGCAGCCTCGAGCAGCCACGGGGCGATATAGACCTCAAAAATCTATCCGCTTCAATCCAAGCAGGGAAAGCGTGGTGTAAATCCACCGCAACAGCCATTACCGTAATAAGCCAAAAAGCTTGGCTTTAAGTCGGAAGACCTGTCGGTTGAGAATAAAAGCGTGATATCTTTACTCTTTTATTCATTGGTGTTTGGTATATGTCCCTTGGGCAAAAGAGGGGATTCCAAACGGAGCAAAGACAAAAAAGGGGTGCTTACACCCACTATTCATCTTTATGTTTTTGTAAATACCGCTTTGGAGGGGATGGCACGTTTGGCGCAAACGAAAATGACGAAAATTCAGCTCGTTTTTTGAAAAGCAAGCTAAAAACAATGATTTGTGATTGAAATTCTTTGAATTTCTCTTTCAAACCGGAGTCGTTTTCTGTTCGCTTTACCTTCCCCCGACGTATTTTTATACGCCACACGGTTGTGAGAACACGAATTTTAGCTCCAAACCTCCCTATCCCCCAATGCATCGAGGGTAGCTCAAGTTTTTTGAACTTGAGCTACCCCTTTGTTTGATTTTGTACGGTTTTTAAAACCAAAGCTTACAAAATCCAAGCTTTTGCATCTAAAATTGCGAGAAACGCATCAAAAACAGAAAGGAATTTTTATGAAAAAGCTTTTATCCTTAATTCTCACAATATCTCTTACTTTTATTCTTTTAACCTCCTGCAATACTCCGACCACGGACGGCACCGTCACCTTGGTTATCGCCGGCGAAACGGATACGGAGTATTCACTCGACTTCAAGAGTGAGGATATAACCGAAGGACTTCTCTCGGTTCTCGACCTGCTTGATATATCCTACACCGAGGTCGGCGGATTTTTAAATTCCGTTGGCTCTCTTCGTCCGGCACCGCCCGAATATATTTATATCTACTCCTCGGTGGCGGAGGATATGGACGTCAGCTCTTATGCTGTGAATATGGACTATAAGGGTACTACCTTGACGAGTGTCGGCGTCGGTGCCAAGGATCTTCACATCACCGACGGCGCTGTTATATACATCGGAACGATAACCTATTAATAGCCCCTTACAATTCTCGCAGATTACGCAAGCTTCTCTAAGAAAGGCTAACTATGAAAAAAAGAACAAAAAACGCGGCGAAATCTGCGGCGCTCATCGGTGTAATGGCTGCCACCGTTGAGTGCTCAAAATTAGCTCTTGCCGCAATACCAAACGTAGAGGTGGTTTCACTTCTTATCGCGCTTTACTCTTACACGTTCGGCACTATCGGCATTACGGCATCGCTCGTTTTCGTTTTGATAGAGCCACTCGTTTGGGGCTTTGGCTCCTGGTTTATTTCTTACCTTATATATTGGCCCGCGCTCGCCGCCGTTTTTGCGCTGCTCGGCAGGGTGAGGGTTAAAAACCGTTTCTTATTAACGCTCACAGCCGTCGCTATGACCTTTCTTTTCGGAGTTTTGACCTCTTTGGTTGACATAGGTCTTTTTTCGGGATACTTTGATAATTTCGCTTACAGATTTTTCGTGTACTATGCGCGCGGGGTGTGGTTTTACGCCGCTCAAATAATTACCAACGCTATCCTTTTTCCCACCCTCTTTTTCCCCTTATCACGCCTTCTTTTAAAAATAAAGGGTAAACTGTTTTATTAAAGCATTGATTTTGAAAATCTTATGTGTTAAAATAAAATAAAAAAGGTTGTTTTTATGAAAAAATTTATTGAAGAATTTAAAAAATTCATAACGCGCGGAAACGTGCTCGATATGGCGGTCGGTGTTATTGTCGGTAGCTCGTTTACCGCAATCGTAAACGCCCTCAGTAACAATATACTGAAGCCCTTTATTAATTTCCTTTTGGCTCTCGTCTTTGGAAAAAATTCACTTTCCGAGCTTTATACCTTTTTGAAAAAAGCCACCACGACGGCTGAAAGCGGCGAGCTGATAGTGGACCTAGAAAACTCCATATACATAGATTGGGGAGCTTTTATAAACGCTATCATAAACTTCTTTATAGTAGCCTTCGTTCTTTTCTGTCTTGTTAAAATTATAAACAAATTTCGCGAGAACACCGATAATCTTCAGAAGCTCTCTCTTTCCCGCCGTAAGCTGCGCCGCGAGATGAAGAAGCTCGGCTTGAATTTCAAGGACCCCGCCGTCGTTGAGGAATTTATGAAAAAGAAGGACGAAGAGAAGAAGGAAGAGATAAGACTCGCCGAGGAGGCAAAGCTTTTGGAGCGCGAGAAAAATCCCACAGACAACGACCTTCTTCGCAAGATAGTTAAGCTTCTCGAAAGCTCGTCGGAAAATAAATAAATATCATTTATAACGGTTTAAAACAATAGTAAGCGAAAGCATAATAAAAAATACAGATTTGAAGAAAGCTCTCAAATCTGTATTTTTTATTTGCCACAAACCGAAAATCCATACCTTTTCCACACACCAAAATTTAGGTTTTATTAGGCACGGATAAGCAGAACTCATATTATTTTAAATTGTTTTACACCTTAAATACACAGAATCCTACTCATATTTAATTTTTAAAAATTTGCTCAAGAGTTTTTTTGACCTCGGGGTCGCTGAGAGCTAAAACGGTGGATACACCAAAGGCTATTCCGAAAGCTCCCAAAATCAAAGCGCCGATAGAAATTTTATCAAAATATCCGAGGTTTATTCTTGATACGAGCGCAAATATTATTCCGAAAACGCCGAGCGCTATGCCGAGTCCGGGAAGAAAGCAGAATATAACCGACGCTACCGAAACGGCAAAAGCCGCCACCGACCAGCTTCTTCTGTTATTCTTCTGCGGCATAAGCTCCTCGTAATTTATACTTTCGCTCTCCGCGGTTTTGTCCTGGTAAAAATCTTCTTTATCCATTCAATAAACCTCCTCTTTTAATAATTAAGGAAGAAAATTTTATAGCTCAAATTTATCTTTTCTTCAAATAAATTTTAACATATAAAACTAATGTTTTCAATAGATGTG
>JAZNFU010000007.1:0-2835 GCA_045576135.1 Eubacteriales bacterium | reverse complement strand
TTTAGAAGATGCGGCGAAGAAACTCGACTGTCTTGTATCATATGACGGATGCTGTGTTTATATCTGAGGAGAAACAAATTATGAGATGCGTACATCTTGATTTTCACACGAGTCCGGATATTTCGGGCATCGGAAAAAGATTCGATAAGGAAAGCTTTACAAAAACCGTAAGGGAGGCAAACGTCGACCTTATGACAGTATTCGCAAAGTGCCACCACGGCTATACCTACTATCCATCAAAGGTGGGACAAATGCACCCGAATCTTGACTTCAATCTTCTTGCCGAAGAAATCGACGCTATACACAAAGCGGGAGCAAAAGCGCCGATTTACATAACAATGGGCTGGAGCAAAAAGGATGCGGACGAGCACCCCGAATGGCATCAGATAGATTTCTTCACCAAAAAGCCTGCTTTTATGGGACAAACCATTACCGAAGATACCGACCCGGATGCACCGCTTGAGCATTGCTCGTGGACACCGCTGTGTCCGCTCGGCAGCTATCTTGACTATATGGAAGCCATAACGCGCGAGGTATGCGAAAGCTTTGACGTGTCCGACGGAATTTTTTACGACATCTGCTTCTATTCGGACGCTTGCGCTTGCCCCTCTTGTATTTCGGGTATGAAGAAAACGGGTCTTAACCCCGAAAGCTATGAGGATGCGAAAAAGTATTATTCACTCGGCAGAATAGAAATGATGAAGCGGCTCACCAAAGTCGTTCACGAATACGCAAAAGACGCAACCGTTTTCTACAACGGCGGCGCGGATATGAACAGAACCGAGTATCACCCCTATCAGACGCACTACGAGCTTGAGGATTTGCCGACGGCTTGGGGCGGCTACGACCTTATGCCGCTTCGCGCAAAATTCTTTGAAAAATACGGCAAGCTGTTCCTCGGTATGACCGGAAAATTCCATCACGCTTGGGGCGAGTTCGGCGGCTTCAAGGACAAGGAAGCGCTCCGCTACGAATGCGCGGATATGCTCAGCGTCGGCGCGTCGATATCGGTCGGCGACCATCTGCACCCCTCGGGCGAGATTGACGATAGCACTTATCGGGTTATCGGTCACGCCTTTGACTACGTCAAAAAAATCGAGAAGTATTCGGAAAATACGAAAGCGTATACCGACCTTGCAATTTGGCTGAGCCATAATTACGACTCGGATATGGGTGCATCAAAGCTGCTCCAGATTATGCACCTTGAATACGACGTTATCGAGTCGGGTGCGGAGCTTTCAAAATACAAGTGCGTGATACTCCCCGATAAAGTGACTATCACCGACGCCGACCGACGCGCGCTCCTTGAATTCACCCGTGGCGGCGGTGCGGTCGTGGCAAGCTTCGATAGCGGATGCTCCGAGCTTGGAATAGAAAAGCTCTCCCTCTCCGAGTGCGACGCGGACTTTATAAAATGCGAGCTTGACGAATTCACCACGCCGTTCCTTTCCTATTCAAAGGCGTACAAGGTAAAGGCTGTGGGAGATAAATTGGCAAGCGTTTACGAGCCGTACTTTAACCGTACGCTTCGCCATTTCTGCGGTCACAAAAACACGCCCTACAAAACCGAGCCCGCAGACTATCCCGCACTCGTTAAAAACGGAAACGTCGTCTACTTCGCGCACTCGGTCTTCGAGGCTTACAACAATTCGGGCAACTTCGTTCTTGAAAAATACGTTATAAACGCCATAGAGCGCGTCTATGAAAAGAGCATCGTTACAGAACAGCTTCCCTCCTCGGCGAGAGTCAGACTGCGCAAGTCCGACGAGCTTGGCTTCTACGCGCTCCACCTTCTCTACGCGCCCCCGGTAAACCGCGGAAACGTCTGTCTGCTCCCCGATTTCCCGAAGCTGTACGGCGTCAAAATAACCCTTACGGTTGACTCGGACGTCGAGTCGGTTTACTCCGCGCCCGACGGGGAAAATATCCCATTCGTACAAAACGGACGCCGCGTAACGCTTGAGGTGCCGCCGATGCAGCTTCACAAGCTAATAATTCTCAAGGAAAAGCTTTCCGCGCCCGATTAACCTAAAAGTCAATTTTTCTCCGTCCTTTTCACCGATTATTGACGGAAAGCTATTGACAAAAATTGCGATCGGCACTATAATAAAAATATGAAATAAAAAATAATAAAGGGCGGTCTTAAACTATGAGGTCACTTCAATACGTTGCTAAAAGAAGCGTTATCCCGCACATCAAGCTTTGGACGGTTTTGCTTTTCTGGCTTGTAATTCCTCTTTTCATTTTGATTGCGGACATTATCATCGTAAAATGCGATACACTTGAGTTCCACGAAAACAAAATCATAACCAAAACCGGCGTTTTCAACAAGCACCAGACTCAGTCGCTGTTTGCCGGTGTATATTCGGTTACCGTTTATCAGTCGTTCCTCGGAAGAATTTTCAACTACGGCGATATAAAGATTGACTGTCCCGGCAAATGGGACGTTGATACCACCGGTATCAAAAATCCCCACGGACTCAGAAGATATCTTGAAAAGAGATTGGCGTCCACCGAGCTTAACAACATAATTTACGAATAATCAAGAGCGGGGCTGCTTTATTTAGGCAATAAAAAACGGCAGAAACATTGTCATAAAAACAGTGTTTCTGTCGTTTCTTTATGCAAATTTAAGAAATTATGGTTGAAAACCTGCGGTTTTCTTCGTTTTTGTTAAAGTTTTTTATTCTATCCTCGTTTCCTCGCTCAGCGTACCTTTGTACGCTTCTCGCTCCTCAGCCAAGGATTTCTGCTCTAAATTCGTTCGCCCCGAGGTTCTGTTCTCATTAAGAATTCGCTAAAACTACAATTATGACCGTGTTTTTCGTTTTTTTG
>JAZNFU010000006.1:0-2839 GCA_045576135.1 Eubacteriales bacterium | reverse complement strand
GAGTTGATTTAATTCCCGCAAAATTTGGGAGCAGAAAGCCGTTCCTATATCGATTATACGGTAATGTTTATCGCTTTTTTCCCGAACAGTCGAGGACGCCTGTCCCTACAAGCACATTGTTTTCTCACCGGATAACCTCTTTTAAACCTCGCAAATATTGGCGGGGTTTTTGTCTTACAATGAAAGACTCCTTCCGGGTGAAGCCTTGACAATCCCTCAGTCAGCTTTGCTGACAGCTCCCTTTACACAAGGGAGCCTTGGAAAAATTGAATCCGTCCCCGACGGATGAAATCCACCGTAGGTGGATGAAGTCGCTTTGCGATGAAGTCCTGCTATGCAGGATTGGAAAGCCTCCCAAGTGTCGTGGGAGGCGGCACGTCAAGCACGTTCTCTCCACAATTTAATCACCTTTTGAAGAAGGATGCGAAAAATCGCATCCTTCTTCTTTATTTTAATTATTCGCGTTTATTTGTTTATTTTAGCGGGGCGATTTTATTTGTGCAAATTGCATAAAAATCGCGAGCGAGAAGCTTGATTTTTTGGAACGCAAGTTTACTTACAAATCGAAATCGGCGTTATATAATCGAGATGCAGAGGGAAAGTCGACACCCGATGCAAAAGAGCTGATAGCCAATGCCCGACGGTAAGTCGACGCCGAGGGCATTATGGAAATTTTTGACAAGGCTCGGCGGTGCAAAAGCCGCGGGGACGGCTCTTACGAATTCCCTTTGGCTAATGCGAGAGCTTCGGATTTGAATTGCTCTTGCAGGCCTGTCAAAATCACAAGGAAAGGACGGCAAAAAATGGCAAAACTACGCTACAGCGCGGATTTGGCGCGAAAAATGTATTCATTCTTCACCTCTTACGACGGCGTCGGCGCACCGCCGAGCTTCGAAAAGTTTGCACGCACGCAGGGCACGACGCTCGACGTGCTTCTGAGCTTCAGACGGTGGAAAAAATTCGATGCGGCGTACCGCGAATGCAGCGAAATCAGGAGAGATTATCTTATAGACGGCGCGCTGGCGAGGCGGTTCGACCCATCGTTTACAAAGCACCTTATCGAGCTTGAGAAGGAATCGGGCGCTGCGGCGGGCGACGACGGCTATTCAATAACGCTGCGGGTGATAGAATGACGCTTTCACTCGCATTGACACCAAAGCAGAAGCTGTTTTTGGACGCTACCGAGGGCGAGGTGCTTTTCGGCGGTGCGGCGGGCGGCGGCAAATCCTTCGGTCAGCTCGTTGATGCGCTCTCCTTTGCGGTAAGGTATCCCCACTCGCGACAGCTCGTTTTGCGAAGGACCTTCGCCGAGCTTGACAAGTCGCTTATCCGAGAGAGCCTTTCGCTCTTTCCAAAGGAAATTTACAGCTTCAACGCCTCAACCCACGTCGGAAAATTCAAAAACGGCTCGCTTATCGATTTCGGTTATTGCGGCGCGGAAAACGACGTTTACCAGTATCAGAGCGCGGAATACGACGTCATCCGCTTCGACGAGCTTACCCACTTCACAAGCTCACAGTACGTCTACCTTATATCAAGAGTGCGCGGAGCAAACGCCTACCCGAAGCAAGTCAAATCCACCACCAACCCCGGCGGCGTAGGTCACTCGTGGGTGAAGGAGCGCTTCGTTGACCCCGCACCCCCGGGCACGCGCTTTGTCGGCGTCGGGGGAATTTCGAGAATTTTCATCCCCTCCTTGCTTGAGGACAACCGCTTTCTCAACGAGTGCGACCCCGAATACCGAAGACGACTTTTGGTCCTTCCCGAGCGCGAGCGGCGCGCGCTTTTGCTCGGCGACTGGAACATTTTCGAGGGTCAGTATTTCTCGGAGTTTTCTGCGGCGAAGCACGTTATAGCACCCTTTGAGATACCGCCCTCCTGGCGCAAATACAGAACGCTCGACTACGGTCTTGACCGCCTCGCGTGCCTTTGGATTGCGGTAGCTCCCGACGGGTGCGCCTACGTCTATCGCGAGTACTGCGAATCCTCTCTTCCGATAAGCCGCGCGGCAGCCGCCATCAGCGCAAGAACGCCCGCGGGCGAGGATATCTACGCGACTCTTGCGCCCCCTGACCTTTGGAACAGAACGCAGGAAAGCGGTAGGTCGAAGGCAAGCATTTTCGCCGAATTCGGCTTGAATTTCACCAAAACCTCGAACAACAGAGAAAGCGGTTGGCTCGCGATAAAGGAGCTTCTTATCGGCGATAGGCTGAAGATTTTTTCAAGCTGTAACGAAATAATACGCACCCTGCCCGCCCTCGTCACAGACAAAATCCGACCGACCGATTGCTCGACCGAGCCGCACGAAATCACTCACGCACCCGACGCTCTGCGCGGCTTTGCGGTCTTCTACGCACGCCCCGCCGCCCCCGCCGAGCAGGTGCATCGGGCAAGGTGGACGGCTGATATGTGGGAGGACTATATGGGTGCTGACGAGGAAGGAAAAAAATACCTAAAAACGAAATACGGAGAACCAACGTGAAAACAGAATACACAACAAAATCCGAAAAGCTTGAGTTTTTCAAGTCGCTTTACGAGAGTGCGCGTCTTGCGGCGGCAGCGGAGCACGACAGACTCGACTCCTATATGCGACAGTATCGGGGAAGCCGCGAAATAGACGGCGGTGAGGACGCGCTGACGGTAAGAAATATCACCTATGAAATGATAGAAAGCCAGGTAAGCTCGGACATTCCCGCGCCCAAGGTTGACCCCGAATATTACAGCGAGCGAAAGCTTCGGTGCGCACACACGGTCGAGCGGCTTTGCGCGGCGATGAGAGAAAGATTGCCGTTTGAGAGGCTGAACGACTACGACGAGCGCTACACCTATATATACGGCG
>JAZNFU010000005.1:0-4378 GCA_045576135.1 Eubacteriales bacterium | reverse complement strand
AGTACCGGCTCTGCTACCCCGAGAGAATGCTTTGCGGTAACAGTATTAAGCGGTTCTGTCAGCTTCCGACATCTCTCGCCGCCCTTGTGATTAACCTCTACCGAAAACGGCGTCATTATCGGCTCACAGAGATAATGCTTTGACGAGCCTACCTGCGTGGGAAGCGGCTCACCGATATCGTGTACACGTGGAGCTTGTCCCGCCTTTTCACCGTATCCTCGTGGTACGATAAAAGGTTTTGCAGATTTTATCACGAACTTATCAAGTCCTCGAGCTATTCTCGCAAGCGTGTTAGGCTTCAAGGGCCGCATAGCGTTAAGACCGTATTTTTCCTTTATTTCTGCCTTTGTGTCGAATATAGACGGACAAGGCAGGTCAAAATTAAGTATTTCGGCAGCCGAGCGCCACGGCAGACATTTACCGCTTTTTACCTCGGCGCTATCTCTCGGTGCGTGGGTACGCTTCGGCCACACAATAGCTCTGCCGTCACGTCGGGCAATCAGATGAAAACGTGTGCGAATTGTCGGAGCGCCAAAATCGGCAGCGCATTCCTCGCGGTATTCAACCTCATATCCAAGTTCTTTGAGCTGTTTGAGCCACCGTCTGAACGTCTCGCCCGCCTTTGACTTTATCGGTTTTCCCTTACGCACAGGACCCCACGTCACAAATTCTGGTACGTTTTCAAGCATTATCACGTCAGGCTTGACGTCGTGCGCCCAGCGCAGTACAACCCACGCAAGACCTCGTATCTTCTTATCCACGAGCGCCCTGCCCTTTGCTCGGCTGAAATGCTTGCAGTCGGGTGAAAACCACGCAAGGCGCACACGTCTGCCACGCACGGCCTTTACAGGGTCCACTTTCCAGACGTCCTCTATGTAATGCTCGGTAAACGGATGATTCCGCTTATGCATCATTATAGCGGCTTCATTATGGTTTATGGCGATATCCACCGGGTGTCCTGTCGCCATTTCAATACCTGTCGAAGCTCCGCCGCCACCGGCAAAGCTGTCAACGATGCAATAGTCGAATATAGTTGTTTGTTTTGGCATCAGGTGTCACCGCCTTTGACCTTATCTTGATGCCCTCCGGCGTTACACTTGCCTGCCGGGAGCCTGCGCAGCTTCTTGATTTTGTGCTTATCAAACATATCTTTGTAGAGTTTTATCCATTGAACTTTGCCCACGTATTTCCCCTCCTTCAGTTAATCCATTTAATTATGGGAGCGCCCTTAAAGCCTTTTTCCCATACAAACCACGCATAAGCCACGGCAGAGACACCGCCTTGTCGCATCTTATCAAATTCTCCGTTCTTAGCGCACAAGAGCCTGCCTGATGCAACATAGATTACTTTTGGAGGATGCTTTTCAAAGAGCTTTCTCCTTTCCTTACCCTCTAAAAACTGTACCTTAAGGAACATAGCCACTTTCGTGCTATCCATGGAAATATCAAGGGCGTGTTCTACAAATTCTTTTGCAAATTTATAGGGAGGATTTGTGATTATATCTCTTGGATAATCAAACTGAACCTCGGCTTTGCTGACTTTCAGAAAATCTATAATTTCTGTTCCGTGATATCCTCTGTTTATAACATCAGAGGATTTTACTTTATAACCGTGTTTTTTAAGCACCTCGCTTAGATGCCCTTCGCCGCAGGCACATTCCCACACATAAGGGCAGAATGTTTCCTCTTTTAAAAGAAGCTCTAACGCTTTCGGCTCTGTTGCATAGTAATCATTTAACTCACGTTCCTTATCGGTATGATTGCTTGCTCCGAGGGTTTTATATATGCTATTACTATTTCCGTTCCAATCCTTGTTACTCATATATACCTCCTTAGAACGGCAAAGCTATCAACAATACAGTAGTCGAATATAGTTGTTTGTCTTGGCATCAGGTGTCACCGCCCTTTGCCCTTATTTTGATACCGGCGAGCAAGTCCTGGATATCCTTTTCCTCGACACCGAGTACTTTAAGCGCTTTGCGGAAAGCGTTGCGCTCTCCAATAGCTCTGGTCTTATTCATTATGCGCTCGTTATCGCTCATACCGTACTTTTCCATTTCGCGAGAATCCATAAGAGTATATCTGATAACACGCCCCGCCGCCTCGCAAAAACAGCGTTTAAGCTCTACAACTTCTCGTTTTTCCGCCGGCATTTCTCTTACCTCTTTTCTGCGTTATTTTGGTTATGAAAGTATCTTTATCGCACTTAAAATAAACCTGCTTATACGCATCGGTGTAATCGACAGCTTCGACTGTCACCGTCTTGTAAGTCTTTCCCATATCGCTTGTTGTTTTAACGTTAAAAAGCTTCATACGTATTCCCTCTCAATCAAAGTCTTTCTCGGAATTTCTTATCTACGACAGATTCCCAATATTTTAGCTCGGAAATCAACACCAAGCTACAGCTATCAAGCTTACCACCGTTACAGACATGGCGAACAGCTCTGATTATCTCACCCGCCTTATTGATACCGATATTTCCATCATAACGCTTGATAATGCCCTCTTTATCTATATACGGCTTCTCGTTTTCGTTTTCAATCTCTCGCTTTGCGGCAAGATAACCGTCCATATAAGCTTTTCTGTAAAGGTCAGTCGTCATCTCATCCATAATCTTGCTCCTTAAAAATCAATAATAGCAACAGATAATTTGATAAGGCGGTACCCGCCCCAATTAACACGGTTAGCGATAATAAAATCCTTTGCCGCTTCCTCTGTTGAAAATCCACGCTCCTGAACGCATCCGCTATCTTTCAGGGAATATGTAACCTTATAATTCAGTATTTCGTAGTCAAGCATAAGAATAATCAACCCTCTTTTTTTGTATTTACAATATTAGTATTTATTGGGTTAAGTACACAAAATGTGTACTTGCGGCTTAAAAAAATAATGTTTCAACAGAAACATCAAAAAATTTTGCTATACGTATTTTTATTTCATCTTTAGGAACTCGTTGCCCGGTTTCGTACATTGCAAGTGTAGATTTGGAAATACCACAAGCATCAGCTACCGCACGCATTGAACGGTTCCCACGTAGTTTTTTTATGCGCTGACCGATTATTTTCTTGTCCATACAAATTTGCTCCTTTCTTAAAGTTCACATTATGTGTATTT
Organism: Eubacteriales bacterium; assembly: GCA_045576135.1. Taxonomy (GTDB): domain Bacteria; phylum Bacillota; class Clostridia; order Oscillospirales; family CAG-272; genus UBA1740. The sequence goes on along the minus strand of JAZNFU010000005.1, from coordinate 1,265 downwards.
AATTTTACACAAAGCGCATTATAATGTCAATAGATTTTCGAAAAAAATCCACTTTTCGTGTAATATGCACAAAACGTGAACACTTGTTATTGACATTGTTCACGCTTTGTGATAACATTTCTATACAGTTTTTTTGTAAGGAGCCTTATATGTTTTGTGATATATTAAAAAACTTGCGAAAGCAAAAAAAACTTTCACAAACCGAGTTAGGTCAAAAACTCGGAATTTCAAAAAGTGCGATAAGTATGTACGAATTAGGCGAACGTATGCCTGACTACGAAATGATGAAATCTATGGCAGATTTATTTAACGTTAGTATGGACTATCTCTACGAAAAGCAAACACAAAAAAAGGTTGTAATACCTGTTCTTGGATGTGTTGCAGCAGGTATTCCTATCGAAACTATCACAGACATTCTTGATTACGAAGAAATTGACGCCGATATGTTAAAAGACGGCTCCGAGTATTTTGCCCTCTCGATAAAAGGTCAATCAATGGAGCCGAAATTTTCAGAGGGTGATGTTGTCATCGTTCGTAAGCAACCCGACGTTGATTCCGGGCAAATCGCCATAGTCTGCGTGAATGGCGACACAGCTACTTGCAAAAAAGTAATGAAGCAATCGAGTGGCATACTTTTGCAACCGCTTAATCCGGCTTATGACCCGGTATTCTACTCCGCTGAGGACATTTATAACATCCCTGTCACAATTCTCGGTAGAGTTGTCGAACTTCGAGCTAAATTTTGAGAGGACTATTTTATGAGCGCCGATGACATCTTTCTATTTCTTTTAGCTTTACCCTTTGGACTATTTTTACTGGCTTTGGCTATTAATTCTATATCAGAATTAATTTCGCGCCCTAGAGAATTGCAAAAAATCGACTACGAATATCTTAAAAAACATTTAGAAGAAAAAAAGAAAGAATTAGAAAAAAAAGAGCAAGAACTAGATAAACAAAGAAACGAGTTAAGAAATAAGTACAAACACTCCGTTCAAGAGCTTAATAATCGTTTTGAAGCTTCGGTAGAAGCTAAATTTCGTGAGAATTTCCCGTTATATAGTGAAAAAGTAGAAGAAACGGAAAAACTAAAACAACGATTAACTGAAGCACTATCCCCTAACGATAGTATCCTACCGTCTCTTGCAAATCAGTATAATGCTAAAAATGTTATAGAAAGCATTGACAACAATAGGTTGAGTGGTGCATTTAATACGAATATGAGTGTCAAATCGCTCACCGTTTTCTCAACCATATATTCAGAAAGC
>JAZNFU010000004.1:0-5546 GCA_045576135.1 Eubacteriales bacterium | reverse complement strand
GCAAGGGGTCACTGGTTCGAGCCCAGTTGTTTCCACCATAAAAAGATCGGGCGCGTCGAAAAGGCGCGCCCGAAAACAACAGGACTTGACGATGTTTACTTTAAATCATTTCATCTGGCTCGCTATATGCGCGGCTTTGGTAACGCTTTTGCTCGTATGGGATAAGCTTTCGCATCTGCCGTACGATAAGGTGCTCACCGCTGTTGCCATCGGTGCCGTTATCAGCGAGTGCGTAAAAATCTTCTCAAATATGGTTGAGGGATATAAGGGCGGAATGCACCTTTCACCCGGTGACCTTCCCTACCACCTTTGCTCGATACAGATCTTCCTTATTTTCGCTCTAAAGTATTTCGTGAAGACAAACGATGCAAAAGAAAGACTTCTCGGCTTTATGACACCGGTTATGATGCTCGGGGGAATTATGGCGATTATGATACCTACCGTCGGCGTTGATTTTACCGACCCTCAGGTATATCAGTTCTTCCTTTACCACGCAATGCTTCTGTTCTTCTCGATATACGTCATAAGGCATCCGCACGTTAAGTGGAGCGTATCGGTGCTGCTTCGCAATTTCAGATACCTCGGTGCTACCGTGTTCTTTGCAACCGTAATGAACAGTATGCTCTACGCGGGATACGAAAAGGTCAATTTCTTCTACCTCGTTCGTCCGCCTATGGAAAATCTGCCTATACTCAACCTTGATAACGGCTGGTACGCGTACATCGCTTCGCTTTTGGCGGTTGCGCTGGTGCTCGTGGTTTTATTACACACGGTTTTAATTCTTCTTCAAAAGAAGGTTTTTGATAAAAAGTCGTCGACAGCGCGCAGCTTTGACGGTCGTGCGTCCGAAAGTCTGACAAAAACCGAATTTTGAAGCTGATTAAGATAACAATTATTTTTGGAGGTACACACAATGAAAAAAACAATCAGACTCACAGCACTCTTTCTTTTGGTTTGCATAACCTGCCTTTGCTTTGTTGCCTGCACCCCCTCAAGCATAGACGCGGCTAAGGACAAAATGGTTAAGGCGGGATACAGCGTAACCGATCACTCCGTCGATGAGCCGGACGGCTTCGTTGGCGCATTTTTCGCCTACAAGGGTTTGTTCCTCGCTCCCGACAGCTCCATTACGGCAGTTTTGTTCGACACCGAGGAGGATGCGGTAAACGCTATTAACAACATCATTTTCTTCTCTTCCTTTACTCAGGACGGAAAATGGATTTACAAGGGTGACGAGGAAGCGGTAAAGGCGTTCACCAAGATGTTTTAAATTTCCAAGCTTACGATAAGACAACTAAAGGCTGCCTCATTTGAGGCAGCCTTAATTTTGCGTCCTTTATTTAATATTCGCAGGCTTTCAAAAAATTGCAGAACATATAGGCTTTATAAAAGCTTCGCCAAATTGATAAGCAATTCGTAGCCTATGCCGTACATCGCCTCGCGAATAATCGGCAATATAATAAGATACCCAAAGACTCCGATAAGGATACCCGAAAAAGTGACCGTAAGAATTTCGTAAAGCTTCAGCCTGCGCGCCGCGCGGCGCGACATACCGCCAACTCTGTAAAGTTCGAATTCCGCCGCGCGCACGTTATAGCTTTGCGCCGTGGTATCTAAAAGACCTATGAGAGCAAACACGCCAACGGTAATCAAAAGCAAATCGCCGCTTCTCGTGTATACGTTGAAGCTTCCCATTCGGCTGTTGAGAATATCGGCGTTTTTGCTGAGCGTTGCAATCTCGCCCGCCATCGCGCCGCTGATATCGCTTATAAGGTTTACCGACGTGACGTCCGGCTTCGGTATGGGAATTATCATATTGTAATCGACGCCTATATATTCGCTGTCAACGAGTACAAAGTTAAATCCGGTTTTTACGATTTCTATTACAGAAAAGCTCTTTTGCTCACCCGAAAGCTCTAAGGTAAAGCTATCGCCGACCTTAAGCGAGAGCATACGCGCCTCGGCGTAGGAGATAACAGCCTCGTCACCCGTGGGTCTATTCTCAACGGGCACGCTATCAGAAAAGAGCGAAACGTCGCTGACCGAAAGAATAGTAGTATAGTAGCTTCCGTCGTGTGCGTACGAGGTAAAGTAAGCGCCCTCGACGGATTTTACGCTTTCGCACGCCGAAAGCTTATCCCGACATCTCGCCGTCGCGTTTAAAACCGAATACTCCGCATCGAAGAAGTTACCCATCACCACGACGTTTCCTCTTAAGCTGCTTATTATCGTGAATATCGTAGCCAAGGCAGCAAAAAGGAGCGCTGTAAGCCGCATCGTGTTGTGAAGCGCCTTAACCGACACTACGTTTTTTATAGCGTAATAAAGGGAGAGCCGAGTCGGATTTTTATCCATTTTGCCGCCGATTTTTCTCGCCGCGAAGCATATAATTTTATCCGACGTCAAAAAGACGAGCACGAGCAAAGCCAAAACCGTGTATATACCGAAGGTGAATCTCACCCCCTCGGGCAACAGAAATTCCAGAACGAAGCATACGGCACCGACGGTGATGGCAAGCGGCAACAGAAGCTTATGCCCCACTTTCCGCTTCACGCCGCCCGAAAGTATAAACACGGTAAAGGTCGCGAGCAAAACGCCGAGCAAAAGAAGCGAGCTTGTAAGCGTGTCTTCAACCGATAAAACGGCTTCGGTGTACCTGAAATTAATATGATAGTTTACAAAATATGATATCGGAACAGCCAAAAGCGAGCCAAACAGCGTTCCGAAGAACCAGTAAATAAGTGCTTCGGCATACTGTATAAGATGAAGCATACCGCGCCCGGCACCCGCGATGGCAAACGCCTCGTTTTCAATACTGCGCTCGCGCTCAAGTATAGAGAAGCAGCAGAACGACACGACGGAGGTCATAATCAAGGATAAAATCACGGCAAAGAGGATAACCAATTCAAGCACGTTGACGCCGCCCGCCTTTGGGACGGAGCTTACGGTTTTATCCGAAAATTCGGCTTGTGCCCGAAGGCTGTCGATAACCGCGCCCACCTCAGAGTCGTCGGCAAGGTCGATAAACACGGTGCTATAAGGCTTGAAATCCTCGCCGATTATCGCGGCAAAAACCGAGTCGTCGGCAATAAGCTTCATAACGCCGCCGATATCGAGAACGAAATCGCAGCTGCTGAAAACGGGCGTCGCGCTGACACCCTGTACGGTGTACTCACAGCTCTTGCCGAAAAGGATCGCGGTAAAGCTATCACCGACACCGAGCGATACGCGCTCGGCAAGTGCGGGACTTATAACGACCGAGTCCTCAAGATTGTCCTCGGTTATTTTACCGTACTCGGTAAAGCTGATATCAAAAATTTCGCCAACCGTCGCAAAATCGGTCGCCGCGCCGATAACTATCTCGCCCTCGCTATCCGACGCAACCAAATCGTAATAGCCCGCGACCGACGCACCGGGGACCGACGCCTTTACGTCGGGTACGAACAAAAAGCGCGACTCGGACGAGGAATTGACCGATATCATTATATCGGCACTGCCGAATTTCTCGGTAAATTCAAGCGTACCCTCGTTGAAAATCGCAGTGCGAAGCGAGAGAATGATGCTCGACACCGCAACCGCCAAGGAAAGCGTAAAAGCGAGAATTATCGGCTGTCGGGGACGCCCCCGAATGCTTCTCAAAAGGTGCTTAAAAAACAGCTTCATACGCACTTACCGTCCTCGTATACGGCACCGTCGGCAAGCTTTACGGTTCTTTTTGCATACGCGTCGACGATGGGGCTGTGTGTCACCTGAATTACGGTCACACCCAGGTTGCGATTGACGCGAGAAAGCTCACCCATAACCACACGCTCCATCGTGCTGTCAAGCGCTCCCGTCGGCTCGTCAAGTATCAGAATTTCGGGTCGGTAAACGAGCGCGCGAGCTATTGCGACTCTCTGTGCCTGACCGCCCGAAAGCTCGGTCGGAAATTTATTGAGCGACTCGGAAAGCTTGAACATTTCCACGAGCTCGTTTTTGTATTCAATAGTTTCTTTGCTTAGTCTTTTGCCGAGAGTTGCGGTTAAAAGTAAATTGTCATTTACATTTAGCGTGGGTATAAGTCTGTAAGACTGAAATACGAAGCCAAGCTTCGACGAACGCAGGCGAGACGTTTTTTTATCGTCAAAGAGCGAAATATCCTCACCCGACCAAAAAACCCGTCCCTCGTCCGGGGAAAGAAAGCCGCCGAGAATGGAGAGAAGCGTGCTCTTACCGCTTCCGCTCTCGCCCATAATCGATACGAATTCTCCGCTCTCTATTTTCAAATCTATTCCTTTGAGCACTCTTTCGCCGCCGTAGCTTTTTACAACACCTTTAATCTCTATCATAACTCATACCGTAGGAAAAAGCGGGGCTTATTCCAAAAACGTATCCTTCCAAAGCATCACTAAAATATTCAGTACCGATAGCCGAGCGAAGCTCGTCAAGGCTCACAGCCGTAAGCGAGTCGGCGTACGAATCAAAGTCCTCTCCGAAATATCCGCGCGCTATCGCCTCGTAGCCGTCCTTTTCAACGAAAGCCGATGCGACGCTCTCCAAAGTGGCGAATTCCGCCTCACCGAAGCGCGACATAATTCGCTCGTACACTCCTATCACGTCGCCCTCTCGGAGCAGCTTTACGTCGTCCGCGTCAAGAGAAGCCTTTATCTCCGACAAAAGAGTAACCAACTCGCCCATCACCGAGGAAAGCCTCGCAGCGTCGCCGTTATAATTAGCCTCGTAAATCAGCTGCTCAGCGTAGCCAAGCACATCGCGAAGCATAAGCGAATCGGCGTAATAATCAAGAAGCAGCGCGTAGCCGTCCGGCTTTATATTGAGGTCCGAAAAATCAAGGCTTTTTATCAAAATCAGCATCTCCGCATCAAGCAGCGCCGCAATGCCGCTCTCGCTAAACACTCCGCCGTCGTAAAGAACCGCCGCGAAGAAGGCGAATTCACAAAGCGCCTCGACGTCACCCTCCGTTATTGACTCCTCGAAAATTTTCTTTTCAGCGGCAATCTGCTGTGCCACGACCTTGTGAGAAAGGCTTGTGGTCGCCTCGTACTTCGCCATATTTTCCGAATATTTTTCATCGTAGGCAAAAAGCACCAAGCCGTAAATCAGCGTACCCGCATACTCTTCGTCGGCAATGACGGAAAGCTCCGTATAAAAATCAAGAACGCACCCAAAGGTATCCTCGCCAGGCTGTAAAATCGTGCTGACGAGCTCCTTTCCCGAGGAGCGAAGCAATTCGGTGATTTTACCGTATTTCGTATCACTTACCGTCCTCGTGAGCGTCAGCTCAAGCAGTCGCTCACGCTTTTGCTCAAGCACCGCCGCCGCAGGCACGCTTCCCTTTTTTCCGTAGTACTCGCCAAGAAGCTGCTCAATAACGGCTCTGCACTCCTCGACGGAGGCGTCGGTTGTCTCGGCGAGCGTCGACGGCTCGACGGTTATTCCATTTTTGACCGTGCTCGGTCTGTACGAGCAGGCGAGGAGATTTGAGAAGCAAAGCGAAAAAACACACCAAAGCAAGAAAAGCTTGCAAAGCATACGCCTCATATGAA
>JAZNFU010000003.1:0-3454 GCA_045576135.1 Eubacteriales bacterium | reverse complement strand
CTGCTGCTGACCGCCCGAGAGCGTGCTGACGCTCTTGTTTTCAAATCCCGAGAGCGCAACCATCTTGAGCATTTCGGTAACGCGCTCCTTTATCTCGTCCTCCGCCGTCTTTTTGAGGCGCAGGGGGAATGCGATATTTTCATAGACGTTAAGATGGGGGAACAGCGCGTATTTCTGAAATACGGTGTTTACCTGCCTTTTGTATGCGGGAACGTCGCTGATTTCCTTGCCGTCAAAGTAAAGAGCACCCTCGTCAGCGGTTTCAAAGCCGCCGATTATTCGGAGCGTCGTGGTTTTACCGCAGCCCGACGGACCGAGAAGCGTAATAAATTCCTTATCCCTTATGTAAAGGTTTATACCGTTCAAAACCTTCTCGTCATCGTATGATTTAGAAATTCCTTTTAATTCAATAAGCTTTGCCATTTACCGAATAACCGTTCCTTTCATACTGTGTCGCATCCACAGATTTTTTGTAAAAAAATGCGTTATTTTGCCGACGTGGCTGTAACGAAAGGTATTATAACAAATATATAGAGATTTTGCAATAGATTTTTGAGAAATTTTATTAAAAAATTTTGCGTTTATTCGCGTTTAAACCAAATTAGGCACCGTTTTCTTGGAAAAAACTTGCGTAAAACTTTCAAAAGCTCTCGTTTTCTTCCGAAATCTCTCAAATACTCACTTTTTAATATTTTTCGCTTTGAAAAGGGTGCAGAGCATTGAAATGAAGAAAATTCCGAATATCCAGTACCCCTCGCCGACCGTCATTATAAAATACAGCGACAAAAAGGTAAGGCAAGCCACCAAAAAGTGTGAAATTCCCGAAATCGCGCGATAAGCCCCGGCGCCCCAAAGCTTCATATTTATGATAGCGTTCAGTATTTTGTAGCCGTCGTATCCCTCGACGGGTAACAGATTTGATATCCCGGTGAACAGGTTTAAAAGCGCAAAAATGAAAAGATATTTACCAAAGACGAGGGATAAAAGATACAGAAACAAAAAGGCGGCGAAATTGGCAAGCGGACCCGAGCAAAGTATAATCAATTCGTCGCGGTAGCCTATACCGCGCGCCGCGCGCAGTCGCACACCCGAGAGGGCGAAATGCGGCAACCCCCGATAATTTCCGGTAAATACGGCGGCGGCTACGTGACCGCACTCGTGTATTACGGCTGATATAAAGGTAAGGACGGCGACAGCGGGCACGTTAAAGCTGAAAAGCATAAGCAGCCAAAAGCATAAGGATAGGGCGTTTTTTGCGAAAATAAAGACGGATTTGAGTCTTGCCTTGATTTTCATTCGAATACCTCCGAAAAAAAAGAGGCTGCCGCAAAAATTAATTTGTGAAAGCCTCCTTGGTATTCAATTATATAACGCGCCGCGCGGTAAAATTCTAACGGTGGGGGTGTGTATCGGCTATCTTCTGAATTTGTTTCGTATCGTAACGCCGCCCACGGATGAAAGGTGGTGAATGTTTTTCTTTTCCTCTACTATAAGCGAGCCGTTTGCCGTATCGACGCTGAGTATTCTTCCGCTTTTGCGCTTGCCGTCTGCGGTATACTTGATTTTCTGATTACGCTGAATAAACTTGCTGTTGTAGATTTCCATAAACTTTGCCGGAGCTTTCAAATCGTCGAAAAGCGGGAAAAATTTTTCAAGCACGTTTTTCGCGATTATCATTGAAACCGAGGTGTTTTCGCTTTCGAACACCTTGCGTATCATATCGGTAAGCCTTGGTGGGAAGGTTTCGTCGCTCAGGTCAACGGCAAAATTGACGATAACGTACTCAAAGCCGAAATCGTTGTTCACCTTTCCCTCAAGCGTTACGCCGCCGATTTTTTTGCCGCGGCAGAATATATCGCTTATCCAGCCGATGCCAAGCTCGCTCGTCGTATGCTCCTCAAGCGCACGGATAAGCGCTACGGTTGCCAAATGCGCTAAAAGCCCCGCCTGCGAGGTGTATATCGGGGGGCGCAGAATACAGGAAAGATAAAGTCCGTCGCGCTTGTGCGCCACGGGTCTGTGGCTCGCGCTTTCGCTGACGTATTCAAGCCGCTCGGAGAAAACGACGTATCTGTCGGGATATCCCGCCTTCGCGTACTCCCTTGCCAAAAGCGCAGTGGAGGGCAGGGATTTGTGACATTCAAGTCTTGCAATACCGCCGTCGGAAACTCTTATCGTGATTATATTACTTGCGGGATATTCCATTTTCGCCCTCCTTTTCTGCGTTCTCTCTGAAACGATTTTTTTGCGTTTTTTGTAAATTAAAATTTGCTTTTTGTGAAAAACAAGCTCCTAAGGCGTGATATTAATAAGCCTTACCCCAGTAAACGAGCTTCTTCGCCGCTCTGCCGCAGCATACGCAGGTATCCGAAATAGGCTCTGCGTCAAACGGCATACAGCGAGAGGAAACGTCAGCCTCCTCCTTGAGCTTCAATTCGCACTCCAAATCACCGCACCACATAGCCTTGATGTAGCCGTTTTTCTCCCCGGCGATAGATTTAAGCTCGTCAAAGGTCTTCGCCTCAAAGGTTCTGTTTTCTCTGTTTTTGAGTGCCTTTTCGTAAAGTGCCGCTCTGAGTGCCTCAAGGCTTTCGTTTACCGACTCGGTGAGAGTATCGAGCGAAACGAAGCTCTTTTCTCTGTTATCGCGGCGTACGATGACGCACTTATTTTCGGCAATATCTCTGGGACCTATCTCTATTCTGAGCGGAACACCCTTCATCTCGTACTCGGAGAATTTCCAGCCGGGCGATTGCTCGGAGTCGTCAACCTTAACTCTGATACCCGCAGCCTTGAGCGTCTTGGCAATAGCGTTTGCCGCGTCGAGAACGCCTTCCTTATGCTGCTGAACGGGGATTACCACGACCTGAATGGGAGCAACCGCGGGGGGAAGAACGAGTCCCGAATCGTCGCCGTGAGTCATAATGATACCGCCGATAATTCTCGTGGACACGCCCCAAGAGGTCTGGTGGGGATTCTTAAGCTTGTTGTCGCTGTCAAGGAACTGTATATCGAACGCCTTTGCGAAGCCGTCGCCGAAGTTGTGCGACGTACCGCCCTGAAGCGCCTTACCGTCGTGCATAAGCGCCTCGACGGTGTAGGTGGCGTTAGCGCCCGCAAACTTTTCCTTATCCGTCTTCTGACCCTTGAGAACCGGCATAGCGAGGTCGTTTTCAAAGAAATCGGCGTATACGTTCAGCATCTGCACGGTGCGTGCCTCGGCCTCCTCAGCCGTTCTGTGCATAGTGTGGCCCTCCTGCCACAAGAACTCTCTGGTACGCAAAAACGGGCGAGTGGTTTTCTCCCATCTTACGACCGAGCACCACTGATTATAAATCTTGGGAAGGTCACGGTAGGATTTTATGATATTAGCGTAATGCTCGCAGAAAAGCGTTTCGGAGGTCGGACGAACGCAAAGTCTTTCGGCAAGGCGCTCGCTGCCGCCCATCGTTAC
>JAZNFU010000002.1:0-1818 GCA_045576135.1 Eubacteriales bacterium | reverse complement strand
AATGCGGATTTTTGCGCGATGGAGAGATTATGAAAGAAATAAATTATCAATTCAGACAAAGATTTTCGGTAATTCATCAACCGAACAGACGCGATTTTGAGAAAAAATGCCCCAACGGCTTCGTCGCGGTTGATGGGGATTGGTGTATTACGGTCCCACGGGGTGCCGACGTCGTGCTTATGAACGCGGCGCGCGACCTTGAGGATTATTTTTTCACGTCTATGGAAATTTCGCTTCGCGTTGTTTTCGACGATGAGAGCGCATCATACGGCAAGAAAATAGTATACAAAACCGATTCAGAGATAAAGGAAAATTCATACCGCTTTACAGCTTGCGATAGCGGTATTACACTTATTGGATGCGACAGCCGTATGGCTGCACAAGCGGGGTATTTCCTTGAGGACCATATGAACATTGAGGAAGCGCCATTTGTGGAAAAGCAGGATATCACGCGCACCTCGCTTTTCAATCCGAGAATGGTTCACTCGGGCTACGGACTCGATATGTTCCCGAACGAGTATCTTATAAATATAGCACATTCGGGTATTTCTTCCCTGCTCGTTTTTATCAAGGACGTTGACATAACACCTCACGGATACAGCGATTTCAACGACCTTTGCCACAGAGCGTCAAAATACGGCCTTGACGTTTACGCATACAGCTATCTTTCAAACAAAATGCACCCCGACGAGCCTGGTGCGTATGAATTTTACGACAATCTTTACGGTCATTTCTTCGACCGATGCCCACTCTTTAAGGGTATAATTTTCGTTGGCGAGTCCTGCGAATTTCCATCAAAGGATCCGCACTGCAAGGGCGTGCGCCGCAAGGACGATTTGGACGAGCAGGGTATGCCGAAATCAACGCACGACCCAAGGCCGTATCCGGGCTGGTGGCCCTGCTACGATTACACCGACCTTATGAAAATGATAAGCGACGTAATAAGACGCCGCCGCGCCGATGCGGACATCGTTTTCTGGTCATACAACTGGAGCAGAACTCCCGCACAGGACAGACGCGCCCTTATCGACACGCTTCCGAAGGATATAACGCTTCAGGCAACCTTTGAGATGGGAGAAACGATAGAGCGTGACGGAGTTAAAAACAGAACTACGGATTACACGCTGTTCTTCCCCGGTCCCGGCTACTATTTTAACACCGAGGCTGAATTTGCCAAGGAAAACGGGCTTCGCTTCTATTCGATGACTAATACCGGCGGTCTTACCTGGGATATGGGTGTCGTTCCGTATCTTCCGATGCCGTATCAATGGATGAAGCGATACCAAGGAATGCAACACGCTCACTACACCTACGGCCTGTCAGGAACGATGGACAGCCATCATTTCGGATTTTCTCCGTCCTTCATATCCGACCTTGCAAAGTGGGCGTTCCACGCACCGCACGTTGACCTTGACGAGATACTTCACAAGCTTGCGGCAAGAGATTTCACGGCAGAATCGGCAGACGATGTCTGTCGGGCGTACAAGCTTCTATCCGACGGTCTTCACTATCAGATATCGACAAATCCCGATCAATACGGCCCTTGCCGAATGGGACCCGCTTATCCGTTTATTCTTTTTGAGAATCAAGATATAAAGATTCCCAAGGTTTCCTACGCTCACTTCGGCGGAAACGCGATTACCTTCCCGCTTTACGGCTGCGCAAGCTATCTCGGCTCGTTCGGGGTTTACGACGACGAGGAGGCGAGAAAAAAATTCGATTACGAAATAAGCAGCTTCAAAATTTCAGAGGAGCTTTACACAAAAGCTTGCGACATACTCGAACGTGCGGTAGATAACACTCCCGAAAGAAAAAGAG
>JAZNFU010000001.1:0-2296 GCA_045576135.1 Eubacteriales bacterium | reverse complement strand
GACCGCTTGGCCTCCGACTTGTTGCTTGCCGAAACTGACGCTGTGAATTTCCCGGGCAACGTGGGAATTATTCACAGCCGTTCGAACAGCGGCGGTGACTGGCGCTGGTCGCATCCGTTTGTGAGCGGTGACGAGAGGCTTTCTGTCTGCCTTAACGGTGCGTCGGGCAAATACGAAACTGCACAAAAGCTTTGCGAGGCGGCAAACTATCTTTCCGACCTCGGCTTTAAGTTTTCTACCGAGAGCGAATATACCTACAGAATAAAAGGATATCCCAAGCTGAAAAACGGAAATTACGTTCATACGAGCGAGGTTATTGCACATCTTGCACATCACCACCTGCAAAAAAATCCAGAAAAGCCGAGCTATCTCGCGCTTGAAAAAGCGTTTCTGGAAGTACCGAAAGAGGTTGTCGTTCTTTCTCTTTGCGCCGACGAGCCGGGCGCTATCAGCTATGCAAAAATGAATATGCCGATGTCGATAGCGCATACCGACACCGAGGTGTTTCTCTCAAGCTTCTCTATATGTTTTCCGACTGACAGGGATTACATATCGCTTGATGAGCTTCCGCAGGAAAGCTCGGGAAAAATAACAGTAGATACGCTTGAGATGCATAGATTCCGTTCGCCAAAGCCTATGGGCAGAATGACTCCGACTATGATGCACGATGCGTATGATATAATCATAAACACTCTTAAGGAAAATGGAGCTTGCGGTATAGGTACGCTTAACCAAGCGGTGCGTGTGCTTTGGGGTGATGACGTTGACCTCCGCTATCTTGCAACCTACGCCGTGCTTCGCGACCTTGCCGATATGGGTAAAATCCGTACCGTCAAAAGGTTTTCAAACGGAGCTATAGAAGCAAACGACCCCGACCTGAAAGCTCCGAATTTTTACCTTGAGTTTGCAGATAATGCAAACAATAATAGTCAAATAGGCGAGGAAGTGGACGAAGATGAGAGATGTGATACAACAAGATGAGCGTGCTTGGATAATAAAAAAAGCGGAGGAGGCGCAAAATCAACGGGCGCTGCACCTTACCGATAGGGTTGCCGAGCATTCCTCGGGCAATCCGCACGAATATTATTCCAACGGAGATTATTGGTGGCCAAATCCTGACACGCCTGACGGTATGCCGTATATCCAACGTGACGGAAAAACAAACCCCGATAATTTCGGTTATCATAGGTATGCTCTTCGAGCAACGAGAAGCGCTGTGGCAAGCCTTGCCGCCGGCTATAAGATAACCGGTAGGGAGGAGTTTGCGCAGCGAGCCGTTTGCTTGCTTCGGGAATTTTTCCTTGACGAAAATACGAGAATGTATCCCCATCTGAAGTACGCCCAGGCAATTCCGGGCAGATGCACGGGCCGTGGGATAGGGATTATAGATACGCTTCACCTTACCGAAATTCCGTTTGCTGTAAAAGCGCTCGAGCAATCATCAAGTATGACCGGAGAAATTCTTTCCGGGCTTAAAGAGTGGTTTTCAAATTATCTTGAATGGATGAACACCCACGAATACGGTATAGCCGAGCGTGATTACGTAAACAACCACGCAATATGCTGGCACGTGCAGGCGCTTTCTTATGCAGGATTTGTCGGAAATCATAAGATAATTGAAGAGTGCGCCGAGCGGTATAAAAGGGTAATTTTACCGAGCCAGATGCGGCTTGACGGCGCCTTTGATTTGGAGCTTCGCAGAACGAAGCCATACGGCTATTCGATATTCGTGATTGATAATCTGATTTCGCTTGTGCATATAGCGGATAAGTACGGCTGTGACCTCTGGGATTTCAAGCTTCCTGACGGCAGATGCGCAAGAGCTGCGCTGGATTTTCTTATGCCGTATTTGCTTGATAAATCAAAGTGGTTTTTGCCGTCCGACGTTGAGCATCACGATGCCTGGCCCGCAAGAGCCTCGTTTATGCTGTTCGCAGCCTTGAAAACGGGTGATGAGCGTTATCTGAAGCTCTATCGCTCGCTGCCGTATGAGTCATCTAATGACGAGGTAAGGCGAAATCTTGCTATAAGACAGCCAATACTTATGATTTGAGAAAAATATTTGCGAAAAAAATAACTTTTTTTGAAAAAACTATTGATTTTACCGTTCGAGTGTGATAAAATAACAAAGTATGAAATAAAAGCAAGGTTTTTTCGATACAGCGGACCCTCTCAGCCGCACCTTCGTTAAGCCTTGCGATATAAAATAAGGAGAATTAAAATGGCTAATATCAAGTCCGCAAAGAAGCGTATACTCGTTAACCGCACCAAAGCTCTTCAGAACCAGATGGTTAAG